>JAJDNW010000015.1 GCA_022340465.1 Deltaproteobacteria bacterium
CATATGTTCTCATCATAGCTAATGGGCTGCAATCCAAAAGCGATTATAATAGCGTTTGAAGTAGAATGAATTGCAGGTAAATCGTTGTAAAAGATGCCCAATGGGAAACGTCGTTTCGGAACGGTATGTTGCCAAACGCTATAGCGGAAAGCGATTGGTACAGCGAAGCGAATGACGATGAGTTACCCGCAAAGCGTAAGTCACAGATTCCTCCTGCCTGTTATCAGCAGCAGCCCATAGGCCGCCACACCTCCCAGAACGAAGGCAAGCAGGTCGTACGCGTCAAAGGAACCGTTTTTAAAATAGGCCGCGGTGTTTTCCAGAAAGGGTATTTTTTCGAAAAAAGCGGGGGTCAGCGACAGGGCCAGCGCCTTGTATTTCTGCCCCAGCTCGAAAAAACCGTTGACCAGAACCCAGAACAGGCAGATCGCCAGGTAGCGCTTTTTGCCCCGGGTGAAAAAGGCGCCGGTAATCAGGCTGAAGGAGAGCACGTGAAAGAAGGCCGGCAGCCGCAGCCCCAGGCTCCCCAGCAGGGGGGCCTCCGCTGACCACAGCTTTAAATGGATGCCGAACCAACGCGTGAAATACACCCGCTCGGGCGAGCGGTCGATCACGTAGACCAGCGACCCCACAAGCAGCAGGAAGATCCCCGCCAGAAGCTGGGTCCGGCTGTGGACGAACGGCTGTTCTTCTTTTTTATCATCGATCATGGATGCCGAGCCTCACGTAACATCCTGTTTAGGCAGAGAATACACATAGCAGTCGAGGTACAGAAAGTCATTTTACCCGAAATGTTTGCGTTTTACAAAATCTTTCGAGCGGGGTTTTATAAACAGTGACCTGGCCCGGACAAACCAGAAATACTGAACAATTTTAGTGATTGACATGCCTGCTTCTCCGGTGTATTATTAAACGCTCTTCGAACTGAATCAGAACTCCCCGACATACATTTTATCAACCATTAGCCAAAGGAGGCCCACCGATGATTATCCAAAAAGCCGGCGTTTTCAGATTGTTACGCTACCTCGGCGTCTTCTGCGCCATCACCATGGGTTTTTTCAGTATCGTGGCCACCAGCGAGGACGATGTCAAGGATGCCCTTGACCTCGAATTCAGTGAAAATTATGAGCTTTCAACAGGTGAGGTAACCGTAGCAAAGCCTGCCGCGGTTCAAATAGCCGAGGTCGTTAAAGGTTGCACAGATTCGTTATCGGTCAGAGGCGTCATGCAGAATCTCGAGGATTGGGAAGATATTGAAAAAGTGGACATCGATTCGATTAAACTGGATCCCAAAAAGATCAGAGTTGAGTACAGAAATGCATGGACAGATCCGGCAAACGAAACGTTCTCATGCACAGCCACGTTTGAAGAACTCAATCCCCCGGACACCAGAGATGCCTATACATTCAGCCTTCCCGCTTTCGACGTCACCTTTAATGATTCGACCTGGAAAACCGCGGTTGACATTGATCCGACGGATGAAATGATGAACGCAATAAACTACTTCCTCGCAAATCGAGCAGAAACCTTTAAAATCTGCTACGAATGTACATTCGATGAGCAGACAATAGATGACTGGAGTGTCGGCATCAGGCTCATACTTCCCGTTAAAATCACAGGCACACCCTAAACCGTAGCTCTCAATCAAGAAAGGCACAACATGATATGTACCGTGTTGTGCCTTTTCAGTTGCTACCAGGAATGAACGGATCGGAATGGGTAATCACCCGAAGATGCCGCCCGCCTGGCGGCGCTCGATGCCTTCCAGGGCGAAGTAGCCGAAATGGACCGGATCCTGCGCCTTCCTGCGCTCCACCCCCTGGTAAACGCGGCCGTTGCCCCGGCGGCGCTCGATGCCTTCCAGGGCGTAATAGCCGAAATAGGTCGGGTCGTTTTCCTGCCTGCGCTCCCTGCCGCGATAGGGTTCTTTCCCGCCGTTGCCGTGGTTCAACGTTACGTATTTCCAATTATTTTTTGTCATCGTCTTTCCTCCCGATTTGTCTTTCATCCGCCGTTATCCGCTAACGGTTCGATCACCTGAAGATACAAACACCGTGCCAGAAATTGAAAAAAACAGCTTAACTGATTGTATATATGTATAATTTATGTTAATTATCCATTGTCGACAAACGGAGACGCAGGCGCGGAGTGGACATTCTATGCACAGCGTGTCTGCATAATAGGTATATACTGTGATTGATTGTTACGTGTGAAATGTAAGATGTGAAACGTAAAACGTATGGCGCAAGGCAATTTCGACGCATTATGCGTCGAGCGGCCTGCGCCCTGAGCCGTATTCCGTGATTATGAAAAAGCAACGCTCACTCGAACCCGAACTGCGTGATTTTTTCAGCATCGTTCAAAAGGCCGCCCTGGCCAATCCCTTCGATGCAGATCGCAGCGCGTTCGACCGCCAGCTCTCGGGGCTGACCGGGAATGTGCCCCCCGAAAAGCAGATCGAAAAGGCCGTGTACGAGGTCGGGCAACGCGTCGAGCTCCTGGAAAAAGAGGGGCAGGCGGATTTCCGCCTCTATGCGGGCGACGACCGGCAACTGGTCAGGACCGCCCTCCTCTTCCAGTATTTCTACCGGTTCAGGGAAAAGTTCGACCGGTTCATCCTCGACCAGATCGATGCCGGCGACACCAGCCTGAAGGTGCCCTTTTCCCAGGAGGCGCTTTCCTTTCTGCGCAAAAGGGGCTTCGGCATCGAGGAATCCCGCCGCTACTTTGCCCTGAGTTACCAGCTGCGCCGGGCCTACTTTTTCATCAACCGGCGTCTGGTGGGGCGCAGCCCGGCCATGACCAGGCTGCGTTTCAATTTGTGGAACAATGTGTTCACCCACAACATCGATCTTTACGAACGCTATCTCCTCAACCGCATGGAGGATTTCTCCACCCTCTTTTTGGGGGAAACCGGCACCGGCAAAGGCATCGCCGCCATGGCCCTGGGATGCTCGGGCTTCATCCCTTTCAACGAAAAGAAGAAAAGCTTTCAGGAAAGCTTCACGCGCGCCTTCGTCTCCATCAACCTCTCCCAGTATCCCGGGACCCTGATCGAGTCCGAACTTTTCGGTCACAAAAAGGGGGCCTTTACCGGCGCGGTGAAAGATCACATCGGCGTTTTCGGCCGGTGCAGCCCCTTCGGCGCCATCCTTCTCGACGAAATCGGGGAGGTCAAAGCGCCCCTGCAGATCAAACTGCTCGAGGTGCTTCAGGAACGGATTTTCTTTCCGGTGGGCAGCCACGAAAAGAGCCGTTTTCAGGGACGCGTCATTGCGGCGACCAACCGGCCGCTCAAGGACTTGAGGTCGAAAAAAGGCCTCAGGGACGATTTCTACTACCGCTTGAGTTCGGACATCATCACGGTGCCGCCGTTGCGGACGCGCATTCAGGAAAACCCGGATGAGTTGTACGATCTGCTCTCCTTTACGATCGAAAAAATGATCGGCACGCCGTCCCCCGAAATCGTGGACATGATCAAGCGGGTGATCGCCGAGGATCTGGGCCCGGAATATGCGTGGCCGGGAAATGTGAGGGAACTGGAGCAGTGCGTCCGCCGCATCGTGCTGAGCAGAAACTACGCGGGTGACGATCCGGAACCGGCATCCAACGACATCGCTGCGCGGCTGCAAAAAAGCATCGAAAGCGGCGAGATAGATGCCCAGAACCTTTTGGGCGGATACTGCACCATGCTCTACCAGCGCTTCGGCACCTTCGAGGAAGTGGCCCGGCGGACCAACCTGGACAGGCGTACCGTCAAAAAGTATATCGGTGAATGGCCCCATGATTCAGATTCGGAATCTGCATAAGACCTACACCATGGGCAGAAACGAGCTGCATGTGTTGAAAGGCATCGACCTTACCATCGCCCGGGGGGAGATGGTTTCCATCATGGGCTCCTCGGGCTCGGGCAAATCCACGCTTTTGAACGTCTTAGGGCTGCTGGACGGGTACGACCGGGGCGAATACCAACTGAATGACACCCTGATAAAGGATCTCAGTGAAAGCAAAGCCGCCTACTTCCGCAACCGTTTTTTCGGCTTTGTCTTCCAGTCTTTCAACCTGATCTCCTTTAAAAGCGCCCTGGAAAATGTGGCCCTGCCGCTCTACTATCAAAAGATCGGCCGCAAGAAACGCAACCGGCTCGCACTTGAGTATATGGAAAAAATGGGTATGCGCGACTGGGCCGGGCACATGCCCGGTGAGCTTTCCGGCGGTCAGCAGCAGCGGGTGGCCATTGCCAGGGCCATGATATCGCACCCTGAGGTCATCCTGGCGGATGAACCTACCGGTGCCCTGGATACGGACACGTCCTATGAAGTGATGGACCTGTTCCGGGAGATCAACGCCGAAGGGGTGACGGTCATCATCGTCACCCACGAACACGACATCGCCGCCAGAACCGGCCGGACGATTCGTCTCAAAGATGGGCGGATTCTCAATCGGGAATAATTACGCCCGAAGGGCAAATGACAAGTAGTCATGGATAAAAAGGGTCGTCTAAATTATTAAGCACTTAGTACCTACACTCAGGCAGCCAGGATATCATGCGCATCGACATCGACCTTTTCCAGGAAATTTTCGCCACCGTCCGCGCCAACAAACTGCGGACCTTTCTCACCGGGTTCAGCGTGGCCTGGGGCATTTTCATGCTGATTCTGCTGCTGGGTTCCGGCACGGGCATCCAGAACGGGGTGCGCAACGAATTCAAGGGGATCGCCACCAACGGTATCTGGATCCACCAGGGCCAGACCAGCGAACCCTTTGCGGGACTGCAGCCGGGACGCCCTATCAAATTCACGAACAGGGACTATCGTGAAATAAAGGAATCCATCCCGGGGGTCGAACACATTACGGCGCGCTACTACAAGGGGAGCAGCACCACGATCACCTACAAGGAGGAAACCGGCGTCTTCAGTATAATCGGCTGCCACCCGGACCATCGCTACATGCGTGAAACCATTCTGCTGGAGGGTCGCAATCTCAACGACAAGGACGTGCGCGAGTTTCGCAAAGTCGCCTTCGTGGGCGTCCAGGTACGCGACCAGCTCTTCAAGGGCGTTGCGCCCGTCGGACGGTTCATCAACATCAGCGGCGTCCCTTTCAAGGTTGTCGGCGTATTCACCGACGACTACAATGAACGCACCCAACGGCTGATCTACCTGCCGATCTCCACCGTCCAGAAGGTTTTTGGGCGCGGGGACCGCATCCACGCAGTCCTTTTCACCACCGGTGACGCCACCATCCAGGAGAGCCTGGCCATGCAGAAGGCGGTGCGCAACAAGATGGCCGCCCGCCACAGGTTCAACCCAGAAGATGAAAAGGCGCTGCGCATATGGAGCAGCGCCCAGGATTTCCATAAATTCGCAACCCTGTTCAGCAATATTCGCATCTTTATCTGGCTGGTCGGTATCGGCACCATCTTTGCCGGCATCGTCGGCATCAGCAACATCATGCTGATCGCGGTAAAGGAGCGCACCAAGGAGATCGGCATCCGCAAGGCGCTCGGAGCCACGCCATGGTCCATCATCGGCCTGGTGCTGACCGAATCCGTACTGATAACGGCCATTTCCGGCTATTTCGGCCTGGTGCTGGGTGTTGGGGTCATCGAACTCTTAGCCGGCAGCCTGCCGGCCCTCGACATGTTCCAAAATCCCGAGGTGGATTTCAGCGTAGCTGTCAGCGCACTGGCGCTGCTGGTGGCCGCGGGTCTGATCGCCGGCTTCTTCCCGGCCAGGAAGGCGGCCGCGATCCACCCGGTGGAGGCGCTGAGAGATGAGTGATCACAAACTATGCCTGGATCGATGACCCAGGCATAGTTTGTGATGGAACGCGGCTTCGCCGCTATTTTACATACAGACTATTGCTGCCGGAATGCAGATACAAGCGTATTCCTGATGCGCTCAATGCCTTTTGCAACTTAAAACCTAACACCTAAAACGTAAAACGGTTATTATGATTTTCGACCGCGACAGTTGGCAGGAAATCACCCATACCCTCGGACAGAACAAGCTGCGCTCGTTTCTGACCGCCTTTGGTGTTTTCTGGGGCATTTTTCTCCTGCTGATCATGGTAGGTGCAGGCAGGGGGCTGCAGAACGGCGCCATGGACGACTTCAGCGGCAGGGCCACCAACAGCGTTTACCTCTGGACCCGTCTCACAACCATCCCATACAAGGGGTTTCCCATCAGAAGACGCTTCTATTTCGACAATGACGACACCGAGGCCCTGCGGCAGAACATCCCCGAAATCAAGTATCTGGGGCCTCGCAACCAGGCAGGCGGCCACAGGGGGGTGACCAATGTGTCCCGGGGCCTGAAGAACGGCGCCTTCAACATCAACGGCGACTACCCGGAGTACAGGCAGATACAGATCCTGCAGATAACGCACGGCCGGTTCGTCAATGACCTGGACATGCGCGGCAGGCGCAAGGTGGCGGTCATCGGCACCCACGTGCGCGACGTCCTGTTCGAACCCGGCGAGACCCCTATTGGCAAATACATCCTGATCCAGGGGGTGTACTTCAAAGTGGTCGGTGTGTTCGCCTCCAACCGGGAGGGCGATCAGGCCGAAGAAGAAACGCAGACTGTCTTCATCCCCTTCACGACCTTCCAGCACACCTTCCATTTCGGCAAAAGGGTCAGTTGGTATTCGATCACATCACAGCCGGACATCCCGGTCTCGGTGGTGGAGGAGAAGGCGATCGCCCTGCTTGCAGAACGCCATCAGGTGTCCCCGGACGACCGCGCCGCCTTCGGCAGCTACAACGCGGAAAAGGAATACCACAAGATTGTCAATCTGTTCAAAGGCATCAACCTCCTCATCTGGTTCGTGGGTACCTTCACACTCGTCGCCGGCGTGATCGGCGTCAGCAACATCATGCTCATCGTCGTCAAGGAGCGCACACGGGAGATCGGCATCAGAAGGGCTATCGGCGCCACGCCCTTCAACATCCTTTCGCAGATCCTGGCGGAATCGGTTCTGCTCACCGCCGTATCCGGCTACACCGGTCTGTTTGCAGGCGTGGTGACCATCGAGCTGGTGGCGCGGGCCCTTGAATCCGCCGGAGCCGGGATCGAGTATTTCCGCAACCCGGGAATCGATTTAAAGGTTGCAATCGCGGCACTTTCCATTTTAGTGGTATGTGGCGTGTTCGCCGGCCTCATACCGGGCAAAAAGGCCATCAGCATCAAACCGGTGGAGGCCATCCGGGACGACTGACTGCTCCCACGAAGCGGTTGACTATGAAAATCATTCTAAAAGCGATAGTTACCCTCATCATCCTTGCCGTCTTTGCCGGCACCCTGTACTTCCTTTACGAAAAATCCAAGGAAAAGCCCGTCATCTATCAAACCCGGAAACCTTTTACCACCAACATCGTGAGCAAGGCTGTGGCCACCGGCTCGATTGTTCCCCGCAAGGAAATCGACATCAAGCCTCAAATTTCGGGGGTCGTTGAAAAAATATTCGTGGAGCCGGGGGACACATTGAAAAAGAATGCGTTGATCGCCAGGCTGGAAATCATACCCGACATGATCAGCCTCAACAACGCCGAAACCAGGCTGAACCAGGCGCGCATCAGCCTGAAGAATGCCGAACTGGAATTGAAGCGCCGTGAAAAGCTGTACGAGAAAAAAATTGTCACCGAAGCGGAATACACGCAGTACGAAACTGCCTACGACCAGGCCGTAGAGGAGGTCGCCTCGGCCGAAAGCAACCTGCAGCTGATTAAAAAAGGAACCTCGAACCAGTCAAAAGAGACCACCAACACCCTGATCCGCTCGACCATCAACGGCATGGTCCTGGACATCCCTGTCGAAGAAGGCGATTCCGTCATCGAGGCCAATACCTTTAACGCCGGTACCACCATCGCCACGGTGGCCGACATGCAGGAGTTGATCTTCAAGGGCGAGGTGGACGAGTCGGAAGTCGGCAGAATGAAAGTGGGCATGGAGCTGGTTCTGACCATCGGTGCCTTCCCCGACGAAAGCTTCGAGGCCGGACTGGAGTACATTGCTCCCAAGGGGAAAGAGGACAACGGTACCGTCCAGTTCGAAATCCGAGCCGCCCTCGAGCTGAAGGAATCCCGTTTCTTGAGGGCCGGCTACAGCGCCAACGCCGATATCGTTTTCGAAAAAAGAATCGGCGTCATGGCCGTAAAGGAAAGCCTGCTGCGATTCGAAGACGGCCGGGCGTATGTCGAAATCGAAACCGCCCCCCAGACGTTCGAAAAGCGCTGGGTGAAGCTGGGACTCTCCGACGGCATCGATGTCGAAATTCTCTCCGGGCTCTCTCCGTCGGACCGCATCAAGGTGTGGGACCGACCGAGGAGGCGCTAGATGGAGGGTGCAAGATCGGAAGGCAAGAGGCAGTTGCCTTTCGATTTTCGCGCCCATCCCCTTGCAAAAAATCACTTTCTCCTATACTTGTAAATAGATAGAATCCATTGAAAATATGTTTGTTTTGATCATTCTTAACATTTAAAACGCTCAACTTAGTTACCCTAAGGTTGCATATGGATACGACTCAACAAGCCCAACATGCCGGGAAAGCAAAAATTCTGCTCGGAACGCTGGGACACGAGGCCAAAAACCGGGCCCTCGACAACATTATTCAGGGGCTGCAAGCCAAAAGGCAGGCCATTGTCGCCGCCAATCAAGCCGACCTCGATCTGGCCGCAAAGGAAAACCTGGCCGCTCCGCTGCTCAAACGCCTCAAGTTCGACGATCAGAAGATCGAAGAAGCCTGCGAGGGGCTAGCCAGCCTGATCAAGCTGGAAGATCCCGTGGGCAGAATTCTGGACGCCACGGAACTGGACGAGGGGCTCGAACTCTTCAAGGTAAGCTGCCCCATCGGCGTCATCGGCGTCATATTCGAATCCAGGCCCGACGCTTTGGTTCAAATCGCCTCGCTGTGCCTCAAAAGCGGCAACGCCGTCCTGCTCAAAGGCGGCCGGGAAGCGGCCAACACCAACCGAATCCTGGCCGACATCATCGACAGCGCCGCTGTCCGTGCCGGTGCGCCCGAGGGCTGGCTGGGCCTCATGGAAACCCGCTCGGACGTGGAGGATCTCCTGGGCATGTCCGGCTACGTGGATCTCATCGTACCCCGGGGAAGCAATGCCTTCGTCCGCCACATCATGCAACATACCACCATCCCCGTGCTGGGGCACGCCGACGGCATCTGCCACGTCTATGTCGACGGCGACGCCGATCTCGACATGGCGCTGAGGATCGCGCTGGACAGCAAATGCCAGTATGTCGCCGTGTGCAATGCCGCCGAGACCCTCCTGGTTCACCAGGACACGGCCCGGACTTTCCTGCCGCGCCTGAAGGAACGCTTCGACGAAAAGGGGGTAGAGATCCGCGGCTGCGAACGAACGGCCGCTGTCATCGACGTCGCCGCAGCCGTCGAGGCGGATTGGGCCACGGAGTACCTCGACCTGATCATCTCCATAAAGGTCGTGGACAGCCTGACGGAAGCCGTCGACCACATCAACCGCTACGGTTCGGGTCACACCGACGTCATCGTCACCGGAAACCGGGAAAAGGCAATGCGTTTCATGGAACAGGTCGACTCGGCCGATGTCTTCGTGAACTGCAGCAGCCGATTCAGCGACGGGTTCCGCTTCGGGCTGGGCGCGGAAGTGGGCATCAGCACCAACAAGATACACGCCCGGGGTCCCGTGGGCCTCGAGGGGCTGATGATCTACAAATGGCGTTTGATCGGCAACGGGCACATCGTCGCCGATTACACGGGCCAAAACGCGAAAGCCTTTACCCATCGAAAAATCTGAAGTCCGGCCTATAGCCATCATACGAACCACAAAGACACAAAGAACACAAAGGATAACACCGTGTCCCAGGCTGTTATGAAAGACGGCCGCCCCGTTCATTTATATATCAATAAACTAGTTGCTTTTAAAAATCTTTGGATAAATGCATAGATAATTGACCCACGGACAAAATCCATTCAGGAAAAGTAACATCATTCAAGGTGCGAGGAATATTAAACGTATGGACCGCAGACCCTATCTGAAGAACATCAAGCGGGCCGTCGTCAAGATCGGCAGCGGTGTGCTGACCCGTAAAAACGGCCTGAACCTCAACCTGATAGACGACATCACCACGGAAATCAGCAAGCTGCGTAAAAAAGGCGTCGAGATCATCCTGGTGTCCTCGGGCGCCATCGCCGCCGGGTTGAAAAAAAGGGGGCTCTCCAGACGGCCGGATTCAACCTCCCAGATGCAGGCCCTGGCAGCCATGGGGCAGAGCAGCCTCATCAGGGCCTACGAGGAAGCCTTTGCCAGGCACAACGCCCGCTGCGCCCAGGTTCTGCTGACGCGCGACGACCTCACCCACCGCCGGCGCTATCTGAATGCCAGAAACACGTTCCTCACGCTTTTATCCTGGGGCATCATCCCCATCGTCAACGAAAACGACACCGTGGTCGTGGACGAGATCAAATTCGGCGACAACGACAATCTCGGCGCCATGGTGACCAATCTGACAGAAGCCCAGCTCCTGATCAACCTGACCAACATAGACGGCCTGTACGACAGGGATCCGCGGCAGGACAAGGGGGCCAGACTCATTCCCGTCGTCGACAAGGTAGACCGGAGTCTCTCCAGGGCAGCTGGCTCCATTCCCGGGTTTCTGGGCACCGGCGGCATGACCACCAAACTGGCCGCAGCCAAAAAGGTGTCCCTGGGGGGCGTCCCCAGTGTCATCGCCAACGGACTCAAACCGGACGTGCTGAAAGACGTCTTTGCCGGAAAGCCCGTCGGCACGTTTTTCAAACCGAGTCCTGTTCATCTCAACAGCAAGAAGCAGTGGATTGCCTTTACCAAAAAGCCCACCGGTGAAATCGTCATCGATGCCGGAGCGGAAAAAGCCCTCCTGAAAAATGGAAAAAGCCTTTTGCCTTCGGGCATCGTCAACGTCCGGGGCCGCTTCAGCGTGGGCAACGTTGTGGCCATCAAGAACCTCGATCAGAAAAAAATAGCCGTCGGCCTGGTCAACTACAGCTCGACCAATTTGCAGCAGATCAAGGGGGCCAAAACAGCCGAGATCGAGTCCATCCTGGGTTACAAGCACGACGACGAAATCATTCATCGGGACAACCTGGTCCCGGCTGACATGCTGGCGGACCCCCATGAAACCGATTCCGACCGGAATTGAGCGGCAACCGAAAGGCCTTCCGCTACTCCCGCCTGGCGTCCATCGACGGCGGCGAAACGTTTTCAGATAATCATCTCTTTTTATGACTACAGGAAGTATTCTCTTTGGGCTTGCCGTCACATAAAGGCCGAGATTAATCTGCTTTCCGGCGCAGGTCTATACCAAAGTGGCTTCAAAGGTACTGTTACAAAACATCTAGTTGAGAGAGGTCACCGATAATGATGTAATCACCGCTTTTTAGCAATACTCTTTTTTATATGCTTTTTCGCTAATCAAAACTCGGAATCTCTCTATTTTTTCTTTTTATTGGCCACCCGATTCGTTGGAATATCATCCGTTAGTATAAGTTTATACTCAAGTAACTTCCTGCACCCGCAGAAGGCATCCTTTTGGACAATCTACCTTTTAGAAATCCAGAGTTGAAGTCAATTGCTGGTTGTATGTAAAGCAAACCGGGGGGCCTTATGGCCGCCCCGCTTATAATTTACCACTATATCTATTCAAGAAACACGTGCCTATCTAATTCTATTCTGTGCCCGCTAATATCCTTTGTTTTGACAAACGCCCTGTTATCGTTCGCTGAGCGTTTTGATGCCGGCGAATTTGGCTCCCATGGCGATGGCCGCAAGGGTGATGACGATCATAATGGTGGAAACCGCTGCCACAATGGGGCTGACCTCATATTTCAATGAGTTCCATATTTGAACCGGCAGGGTCATGGTTTCAGGAGCGGTCAGGAAAAGAGCGATCGAAAATTCACCGAATGAGGTGATAAAGGAAAAAATCATGGCGGTTAGAACACCGGTGCGGATGCAGGGTAAGGTGATCAGAAAAAAGGTTTTCACCGGCCCGGCCCCAAGATCTCGGGCGGCATCCTCAATTTCGAAGTCATAGCCGGACAAAACCGCCTGAACTAGAAGGAAAACCGTCGGGGTTGCCCACAGGCTGTGGCCGGCGATCACGATGGCGTAAGTGTTGGAAAGGCCGATGCGATGGGCGAACATCAACAGACAGATACCGATGATAATCCCGGGCACCAAAAAGGGCATCATAATGATCAAATTGATCACATTGCGACCACGGAAGGTGCGTTTCATATATCCCAACGCCGCCAATACTCCGACAGTCGTTGAAATGATCATCGTCGGCAGAGCAATGATCAGGCTGTTTTTAAACACCATGACCCACCAGTAATCTTCAAAAAAAGCCTTATACCACCTCAGCGATAGCCCCTCGGGCGGAAAAACGATGTAACTGCCCTTGTTAAAGGAAACCAGCATCGTTATGGCGATAGGTGCCAGAATAAAGGTCAAAACACATATTGTTACGACTGTAAGGGCCACCGCCGGCCAATCGATTCGGTAGTCTGTTAGGGCGGAATACGGTTTCATTATATTCACCGGATCATGTAATCGGCGTTTTTTTGGGTTAAGCGATTGCTGATAAACAGCACGCTGACAGAAATCATAAACAGGGTAAAGGCTATGCTGGCACCGAAAGGCCAGTTGAGAACCGTTAAAATCTGATCCGCCACTTCGATGGAAATCGTTCGTTGAGCGGACGAACCCAGTAACGAGGGAACTGCATATTCCCCCATTGACCAGACAAAGGCAAACAGTCCGCCGACGACAACGCCCGGAATGCTCAGTTTAAAAGTCACTTCATAGAAGCTCTGAAAGCGGCTGGCGCCAAGGTCCCGCGCCGCTTCGATCAGAGACCAGTCGATGCCCTCCATCACACTGATCATAATCAGCAGCACCCAGGGAAACACCATGTCCAGGAGCCCGATGACCACGGATAACGGCTGAAAAATCATGGACAGCGGCTGATCGATAAGACCGATGTTCAGCAACAGGGTATTGATCAGGCCTTTCTGTCCCAAAATCACAAACCAGCCGTAAATGCGCACGATCAGATTAGTCCACAGCGGAACGATTATCAGCAGTAGACAGATTATTTTTTTAAGGCCCTCGGCTCGAGACACATAATAGGCAACTGGATAGCCGGCAACTAGGGAAATGGAGGTGACTAGGACGGCGATCTTGAGGGTAAAAAAAATGACCCGCAGGTAGAACGGATCGGTTAAAAATTTAATGTAGCCATTCAAACTCAAGGCCGGGTGATAGACGCCCATACCAACGTTTTCGTAAAAACTGATGCGCAGCAGGCTGAAAATGGGGATGAAAAAAAAGACCAGCGCCATCAGGACCGAGGGTAAAAATATCCAAACAAACTTGCGTGCCTGGAAGACCTGCTTCAGTTGTACGGCCCATCCGGGATGATTATTTAAGGTCGGCAAAGCGGCTCCTCTTGCCGTTTAGGGTTATGCAGGCAGTACCAGGCAAGCACCGGGTTGAATTTCTAGATAAACGTCTTCGGTTGGATGCCAACAACTTTCACTGCCGGCGCCGACGACATCTTCCACCACAATCATTCGGTCACCGAAAGCCACCTGAAAGCGCTGGGTTGAACCCATAAATGTGACGTCCATCACTTTACCACGGAGCACATTTTCGGTGGCGGTCGAGGCCTGATGGCTGAGGGATATCTGTTCCGGCCGAATGCCGACAACGACATCTGTCGGGCAGGGCTCATCTCCAGTCCGCTGCGCCCTTATCCGTCCACCATCGTTGAGTTCCACCACCACGGTATCACCTTCCTGCGCCGCTATACACCCTGGCAAAAAATTGGTTTCTCCAATAAAATCAGAGGTAAATCGTGATACGGGATTAAAATAAATGTTGTGCGGTGAGCCGATTTGCTCGATCCGACCCTCGTTCATGACGACAATTCGATCTGCCATAGCCAGTGCTTCGGTCTGGTCGTGGGTGACAAACACCGTGGTAACGCTGACATTCTTCTGAATGCGTTTGATCTCAAAACGCATCTGCTGCCGAAGCTTGAGATCCAGGGCGCTTAACGGTTCATCCAACAACAGCACCGCCGGTTCCACCACCAGGGCCCGGGCCAGCGCCACACGCTGCTTTTGACCGCCGCTGAGTTGGGACGGGTATCGATTTTCCAATCCAGATAAATTCACCATTTCAAGGCATTCACGAACCTTGCGGACAATATCCTGGCGCGGCTTTTTTTTCATTTTCAGACCGAACCCGACATTTTCAGTCACGGTTTTGTGTGGAAAGAGCGCCCAGCGCTGGAAAACGGTCGCCGTGTCGCGCTTTTCCGGCGGCACGCCATTTACCGTTTGTCCTTTGATCTTTACCGTTCCAGCGCTGGGCGCTTCAAGACCGCCGATCATGCGCAGCGTCGTGGTTTTACCGCAGCCACTGGGGCCAAGCAGAAACAGAAATTCACCGTGCTTAATTTCCAGGTTGATATCGTCGACAGCAACCGTATCCTTGAAGCGTTTGGTCAGTCCTATCAGTTCAACGTCGTTCATAGCAGCCATTATTTTGCCTGGGTAATGACCTCTTTTTTCCAGCGCTCTTCAAGTTCGCCCCACTGTTTGTTCAACAGTTCCCAGTCAAAGAAAGCGGTTTTTTTGAATTCTTCGTTGGTGGACGGCACCACCCCTTTAAGGGCCGGGGCGATGTGGGCATTGCGGTTGGAAATCCAGCCTCCGTTGCGTTGTGCAAAAGAGGTCTGGTTTTCGGCCGCAATGCAAAAGTTGATAAAGGCCTCACAAAGATCACGGTTATCGGTACCTTTCATCACCGTCAGGTATCCAATCCATCCCACGGCACCTTCCTCGGGAAACACCATTTTCACCTCAGAACCTTTGCGCATCTCAGAATAAGTGCCTCCACTGTAATAGGTGCCCATAACGACTTCACCGCTATTGATCAGCTGAAATAATTCCGCCCCGCCACTGTAAAACTTTTTCACGTTCCGTGCCAGATCAGCGCTGATTTTAAATACTTCGTCCATGCCCGCGTCGGAATACAGTTCACCAACGCCTGGATCGCGCTTACTGATAAAAGCCGAGGCATAAAGCCCGTAATAAAAGGTCTTGTCTAGGCTCAGCTTGCCAGCCACTTCCGGGCGCATCAGATCCGCCCAGCCGGTGGGTGTAAAACTGATTTTGCTGGGCATGTATACCGGCAGATAGGTACCGCCGTCAAAGGGCACGCCATAGCCGTCCACCCAGGCCTCCCGTTCGAGCAGCACCGGATAAATTTCACTGGCGTTAGGGATGTTCTGTTTGCGGATGGGTAACAGCCGATCAATGTTGCGGGCGGCGATATAATTCCAGCCATCTGCCATAAACACGTCGTAGGGTGGTTTGTCCTCCGGAGATGCCTTGATTTTTGATATGAATTCGGACCATCCGGGCGACACAATCACGATTGCGCCGCTGGCCTTCATGAATGGTTCGGCATAGGCTTTTTTAAAATCTTCTGTGTATGGCCCGCTCCAGCAGGTTACAGTGATTTTTTGGCCCTTAAAGCGGGTTAAATCATCACTGACTGCCGGGTTCACCGCCAAGCCAAGCATTAGGAACAAACCGACACAAACAATGCACACAAACCGTTTTTTCATGGTTTCCCTCCTATGGTTTGAAGGTTATTACTAACACTCTATCTTTGATTATGGAATTCTGGTATGCATTGTCAATACAAATCAGTGTTGCAACCCTGGAGAAATGCCAATCTAAAAGCATTTGTCAAAAGAATATTTTAAAATCGGTGTTAACCGTTCTCAATGGCTTTTAGGAGTAGAATTCATGCCAAAACAAAAAGTGTTGTATGCTGACAGCTCTTTTCAGGATCTCGGTGATCTGGAAAAAACCCTCACTGCTGTCGACGTTGAACTGGTTGTCGGTGATTGCCAAACCCAGGCGGATGTCATAGCCCAAGCTGCTGAGGCAGACGTAATCATCACTGAGTTGATTTTTTTAGACGCAACAGTATTCAAGGCCTGTCCTGCATTGAAGCTCGTCTATACCAACAACGTGGGTACAGATCGTATAGACATCGAGGCCGCCACACGTTACGGCATCTTGACCTGCAACAATCCGGACTATAATTTTCGCGAAGTGGCCGAACACACATTAGCTCTTCTTCTAAGCCTTATTCGAAAGATCCCCAAAGCAGATGCTTATGTCCGCTCAGGTGGATATGACTATAACTATTTATCGCCTTTGAAACGATTCGAAGGGAGTACTGTTGGACTATTAGGTTTTGGCCGGATTGCGAAGTCCATTGCCAAAAAACTCACTGGGTTTGATGTTCGGGTGCTGTTTTACGATCCCTACGTCGAGGAATCCCACATTGGTCAAGCCGAAAAGATTTCTCTTGAAATGCTGCTCCAAAACAGTGACTACCTGTGCATTCACGCCCCGCTGACGGAAAAGACGCACCATCTGATCAATGCCGACACACTCAATTTGATGAAGCCCGGAGCCGTCATCGTAAATGCAGCCCGGGGGGAGATTATTGACACAATGGCCTTGATGGACGCCCTGAAATCGGGCCAACTGAGCGCAGCAGCGCTGGATGTTGTCGAAGACCAAACTTCCCTCGGTCCGGGACATCCCTTGTCTGGGATGGACAACGTTATCCTTACACCACATTCAGCCTGGCTTTCCGAAGACGCTGTCAACCAGTGTAAAACCGATCTAGCCAACGAACTAATCCGTTTTTTCAACCATCAACCCTTGAAAGCCCTCCTAAACAGAGAGGTTCTGGACAAACCATCAACCTAAGCAGACACTATGAAAAATCCACCGATCGCCAGTTGAGAGTACAAAGTCCCAGGACGTTAGGGCCAGTTGGAAGCAAAAAAACAACAAACCAACTTTCATCTCTATTGAAAAATAGCTGTCCTTGAACAAATACCCTTACAAGCGATTTTAACTGTTGACAATCGCTTTTTCATAGAAGGAATATATGAAAACAATTCAAGAATCACCTATTTGAAATCGACGCTGAAATTGGTTTAATTTTGGTTCTTTTCTGCAGATAATATCGATGCTGGAATTAAAAAGGTAAAATTTGACAACCCATTCGGGCAAAGCTTATCGATCATTTCCGGGGTTCGGAACGGTGGTGGTTTGCCTGGTTCGATTAATCCATCCAGCATATAGGAAACTTTCTGCATCTTGTGTTAACGGCTTTCATCATAACGATCGCCTAAAGGAAGGGGCCGTTATTATCATCAACATCCATTAACATTTAACTATTGGATAAAAAAAATGAATTTAACGATAAGCAAACGAATAGAGTGGGTCAAACAATCTGAAATTCGCAACATGTCCATCGAATGCGAAAAGTTCGGAGGAATTAACCTTTCACAGGGTGTCTGTGACCTCGCTGTACCGGATATCGTAGCGAAGGGCGCCAAAAAGGCCATAGATGACGGTATCAATGCCTACACTCGATACGACGGACTGGATGAGCTACGTGGCGCTATCGCAAGGCGACAAGAAGCTTTTAGCGGCCTAACGATCGATCCCGAAAAAGAAATTGTGGTCACGGCTGGTACAACAGGAGCCCTTTTTTCAGCTTTCCTTGCACTTCTTAATGCCGGTGATGAAGTGATTCTTTTCGAACCATATTACGGTTATCATGCCATTAATCTAGTTTCGACCTTGGCCGTCCCCGTATATGTCTCTATGACCCCGCCGGATTGGACGTTTTCGCGCGAAGCCCTTGACAAAGTGGTAACTGAAAAAACAAAAGCAATCTTGATCAATACGCCGGGAAATCCGTCTGGGAAAGTGTTCACAACGGAGGAACTAAGAACCATTTCCGAATTCGCAATAGAGAACGATCTCTTCGTATTTACAGATGAAATTTATGAATACTTTGTTTATGATGGCCGGCAACACATCCCACCAGCAAGCCTACCAGATATGCGTGAACGTACAATCATGGTATCGGGGCTATCCAAAACATACAGCATTACCGGGTGGCGAGTTGGATACGTCATCTGCGATGCCAAGTGGTCAACGGCTATAGGATACTTTAGCGACATGCTTTACGCCTGTGCACCGGCTCCTCTGCAGATGGGAGCTGCAATGGGACTCATGCACTTGGGTCCCGAATTTTATAGTAATATTTCAAAAGAGTACCAGAAAAAACGTGATCGTATTTGCGATGCTCTAAATACAGCCGGTCTGACACCATTCGTACCCCAGGGCGCATACTATGTCCTTTGCGATATTTCCAAAATTCCAGGCAGCTCTGGCAAAAAAAAGGTGATGCACCTATTGAAGGAAATTAAGGTGGCTAGCGTACCTGGAGAAGCATTTTACCATGATGCCTCCGGAGAGAATTTGACTCGTTTTTGTTTTGCCAAAGAAGATGCAGTCTTAGATGAAGCCTGCCGACGAATCGAATCGTACGGTAGAAAAAGTTGTTGAAATGGCCCTTTGATTAACAATTTCAATCACCCCATATTCACCAATATATTGGGATTTAGACTTTGTTAAAATTATGTTAACTTACTGATATCAATTTTTTAATTAGCTCTGTTACAAAACATCTAGTTGAGAGAGGTCACCAATAATGATGTAATCAATTATATTTCGATACTAATCGAACTATGAAGATTAGAACTGTTAATTATTACAGGTAACCACAGTGAATTTATTTCTTGATTTAATTCAGCATAAAAATCCACGTCCTTTGGGCGTGATCAGAGTCTGAAGGCTTTGCCAGAAAACTACTGAGCTGTATTACTCTCATTGAAGGTTGGGACCGCTGTTGAAAACTGTTTTTGGTGAATGGCGGGCCGCCTGAGAGACCGTTCAACCGGACCATATGTCGGGTAACGACTATGGGCGGTGAAGCGTTTATCGCCAGTTGCGGGAGCGGGAAACGGCCTCTTCGAAGCGTTCCAAGAGGTGTGTCAAATTTTCACGCGGGTGGATGACGGCCCGCGGTGCGTGGGCCGGCGGCAGGCCGGCCGTATCCTTGGCCAGTCCGCAGCCGATCAATGCAAAACGGCCTGTGCCGATGGTGGTGATATCCGGCGAGGCCGGAACGATGATGTTCCGCCGGGTGGTATCCGCCAGAAACTGGCAGAAATAGGCATTGTTGATGAGGCCGCCGTCCACGGAAAGGTCTTGCTGGCCGCCGGTCACGGGGGCGATGGCCGCCAACACCTGGGCGGTTCTCAGGGCGATCCCTTCCAGCACGGATTGGCATAGATCCCGGCGGCTGGTTTCGAGGCTCAATCCCACCCAGAGTCCGGTGGCGGTTCGATCCCAGTAGGGACAGGCCAGGCCGGACAGGGCCGGAACGAACACCACGCCTCTTTCGATGGCGGGTCTGTTTTCAAAGGCACCGATTTCGTCAAAGTCTGAAAATAATCCAACCTTGCGGACCCAATTGACGGCCGAACCGGCGTTGTAGATTCCCGCGTCCACGGCATACACCGGCCGCCGGCCGTTAAGCTGCCAGGCAACCGTGGACAAGATTCCCCTGTCAGGCTCCCTGTGGATGCTTTCCCCAACGTTTGCCAGCGCGAACACGCCGGTTCCGAAGGTCACTTTGGTCTGGCCGGTGTCGTAGCAGGCGTGGCCCATTAGAGCTGCTTGCTGATCCACCACACTGGCGGTTAAGGGAATCCTTTTGCCATTGGAATGGACATATCCGAAATGAGCGGTCGTCGGACGGATCTCCGGCAGGATCTCCATGGGGATTCCGAACAGGCGGCAGAGCTCGGGGTCCCAATTGCAGGTTTTAAGATTCATCAGGCTGGTGCGGGAAGCGGTGGTTACATCGGTGGCATATTCTCCGGTCAGTCTTTCAATGAAGAAGCTATCGGACGTCCCCAACTTCAAGCGACCCCGGTTGAGAAGCCTTTGTGCCTCGGGAACATTTTTCAGGATCCAGTGGAGTTTGGCAGCGGAAAAATAAGGGTCCAGGGGGAGTCCGGCACGGTCAAGCGTGACGGCTTCCGCCCCATCTTTTTTTAGGGACTCAATAACATCGGCGGTGCGCTGATCCTGCCAGACAATGGCGTTGTACACAGGCTCTCCGCTGTCACCGTCCCAGGCGACGACGGTCTCCCCCTGATTGTCCAAACCGATGGCGTCGATATGTTCGGCTGTATGGATCGATTTTTTGATATGGCGCAATAAAATCCGAGGATCATGTTCCACCCAGCCGGACCGGGGATAGAGCTGGGGGTGATCCTGCATGCCGCAAAATTCGAATCTCCCCTCGGCATCCAGGGTATAGGCCTTGGTTGCCGTCGTCCCCTGGTCAACTGCGAGAACACGCTGCATACTTGATCTCCAGACGGGGGAAGCGCATCACTGGCCCCGATATCCGAGGCGCACGAAACCGAGCCGAATCAGGAAAAACAGGGTAATCAAAACCAAAAAAACCAGCCCGTTGATGATGGCGGTCAGCGCGTATAATTCCGGCTCGATGCCATGGCGTAATGTGCCCCAGGCGATGGTTGGCAGGGTCGGGATCGCCCCGACCGCATAAAAAGTGATTTCCAGATTGTTGAAGGCCAGAATAAAACTCACCAGAAAGGCTCCCAGTACCGAAGGCCAGATCGTCGGCAGGGTGACCTCCCAGAAACAGCGTGCCGGCCGGGCACCAAACACCATGGCGGCTTCATCCATGCGCCAGTCATAGCGGGTCAACTGGGCCAAAATAACCAGAAATGCGAAGGATAGGGCCTGGGTTGTATTGGACAGCACGGCCGAGTGGAGATTCCCCGCTAATCCCAGGATGTTGCGATGAAACATCATGGATGAAATACCGATGAGAATACCGGCGACAAAAAGCGGAGACAGGTAGAGAACGGCAAACACGCCCCGCAGGGGCGAGCGATACTTGAGCAGCCCGATGGCTGCTGAAGCGGCGAAGATACTCGCCAGCGCTCCGGTTCCGATACCGATCAACAGACTGTTGAAAAAGCCCAGATGAAAATCACTCATGATCCACAGTCGCTGATACCACTGCCAGGTAAACTCGGGTGGAAACGGCCAGACCGTATTGTCCACAAAGGAAACGTAGATAATGAAAAAAATTGGAAAGTAAAGGAAGGCATACAACAGCACGAGCAAGGCCGATTGGATAACAACGACCATGCGTTCCTTTGGACTTACAGCCGCCATATTAAAACCCCTCTCCGGTATACCCGCTCCGTTCTAAATTGATCGTTCGCCAGATGATCACGATGAAAATCAGGCAGATGAAAAACAACACCACCCCCATGGCGGAACCCAGTGCCCATGTGCCGGTGGCACCGAACTGGTGTTCGAGAATATTACCGTACAGGGCGCCGTTTACACCGCCCAGAAAGCGGGGCGTTACAAAGGCCGCAAATGTCGGAATAAACACCAGAACAATCCCGATGGCGGTGCCAATCCAGTTCAGGGGCCAGGTGATTTCCAAAAATGCCCGCCACGGTTTGGCACCGTTGACATACGCGACTTCCAGGAGTTCAAAATTGAAATTGAGCAGCGACAGATAAATGGCCAGTACCATGAATGGAATCCAGAGGTAGATCAGGCCGATGGCGGAGGCGACGTTGGAGTACATGAGTGCCTGAATGGGTTCGACTCCAAAGTTCTGCAGCGCCATGTTTAGCAACCCGATGGGGCCCAGAATTTGTTGCATGGCGGTTACCCGCAGGATGATTCCGGTAAAAAAGGGGGCCGCCGTCAGCAACACCAGGACCAGCCGGTAACGGCCGCCGCGTTTGGCGACCAGGTAGGCGACCGGATAGGCATATAGCAGGCAGGCAAACGATACCGAAACTGCCATCGCCAGTGAGCGCCAGATAAAGGTCAGGTAGGTTTTTTGTCCCAGAATGGTGAGATAATTGTCTATGTTCCAGTCAGCGATCAACTCGTAACTTTCGGTTCGCCAGAAACTAAAAATCAGAATTGAAATGAGGGGCAGAATCAAAAAGAAAAGCAAAAACAGGGCGCCCGGTAGCGTTAGCAGGGTGAAACGAAAGTTTTGACTCTGCCGCAATCTCTGGAGAAAGTCCATTTTCACGTTTCCTCCGACAGAAAAGCATCGCCGGCTTCAGGATGCCAGCTGATTTCCACAGGCCCCCGGATTTTAAGGTCGGGCATCTCGGTGGCGGCGTTTACCACCAGCTCCTCGCTGTTTTCCAGCACAACAAAGTAGGCTGAGTGCTGCCCCTTGAAAATAATGTCCCGCAGGGTTCCTTTAAGGCGGTTGTCCCCCTCAGCGGGTGGGGCTTCAGCGGGCGCCTGAATGGAGATTCTTTCATGTTTTAAAAAGTAATCGCTGGTGTCTCCGACCCTACAGCCCGCATATGCGGGGATCTTGAGCTGAAGCCCTTTCCATTCAAGAACGGCGGTTCCGCTGTCGACGCTTTTGATTCGCCCGGTGATGTGGTTGGGCGATCCCAGAAAAGAGGCTACAAAGCGGGTCTTGGGGGCGTTGTACAGATCGAGTTTGGCGCCGACCTGTTCAAATTTGCCGTTGTGCATCACGGCCATACGGGAGCTCAGGGTCAGGGCTTCCTCTTGGTTGTGGGTCACATAAATGAAGGGTATCTCCAGCTCGGCCTGGAACCGTCGCATCTCAACCTCCATCTCTTTGCGCAGTTCCAAGTCCAGGTTTGCCAGCGGTTCGTCCAGCAGAAGGATGTCGGGGCGTGACACCAGGCCCCTGGCCAGGGCCACGCGCTGTTTCTGTCCGCCGGAAAGCTGATGCGGATAGCGGCCCGCAAAGCCGCCCATCCTCACCAGGGCAAGGACCCATTGAAGCTGTTCTTTTTGTTTGTCGTCGGGCATCCGCTGCATTTTAAGCGGGAATGTAATATTTTCGCCGACCGTCTTGTGTGGAAACAGCAGGAAATCCTGGAACACCATTCCGATGCCGCGGGCGTAAGGCGGAAGCCGGGTGACATCGCGTCCACCGATATGAATGGTGCCATTTCCCGGGGTTTCCAGACCTGCGACCACACGAAGCAGAGTGGTTTTTCCTGAACCGCTTGGCCCCAGCAGAGAAAAAAATTCACCTGTATCGACCTCGAGACTCACTTTGTCTACGGCTCGGACTTTATCGAAAGATTTTTCAACTTGAACGAGTTTTAAGGCGGGCTCAGTCATTTTGGTATCTCGTAGCTATTCCGTTCCGTTAGAATAAAAAAAACAACCAAGGAAAAATTGAGACGTGCACGAGCCGATCGGCTGTGCACGTCTTTCGGGGTTCATGCTGGCAATGGATCAGGCAGCTTCCACTTCCGACCAGATGCGCTCCCATTTTTCAGGCGATGAAGGCGCATCAAACTGATACAATCCCTTGATGGCGTCCGTGTCGTTCAAGAACAACGTGTCCACATAGCGTTTGGGGATCATCTTGCGTACGTCGACGGTGGGGGCCCAGCCGATCTCTTCGGCTATCACGACCATATTTTCGGGTTTGAGGCGGAAGTCGATCCACTTGAGGGCCAACTCCATCTTCTCGCTGTCTGTGACGCCCGACGTGACGCACCAGGTATCCACCCAGCCCAATCCGCCCTCCTTGGGATGCAGCAGGTGTTTCATCCGCAGCTTGGACTTTCCGTCGAGATAGTCAAAATGGATCAGCCGGTAAACCCCGGACCATTCCGGAGCCGCCCATACGGCCTGGGCCCGCAGCAGCCTTTCCAGCGTCGCTTCGTCGTTCCAACGGGTGAGGAGATATTTTTTCTGGTCAATAAGAAGCTTTTTACATTCTTCCAGTTCATTGTCGTACAATACATAGGGGTTGAATGGCTTCCCATCCGGACGCGGTTTGGTTTTGGTGCCCATGCGATCACAGACAAGGATGCCGGTTAAAGCGATGTTTTCCTCGAAGCGGGAACTGACACACAGGTGCCCTTTGTATTTCGGATTGTACAGGAGAAAAATCGAATCGGAATCTTCCTCGGCGACTTTGTCCATGTTGATGGTGATGCCGTACCCTCCCCAGCAATTGGGTGCGGCAATCATGTTTTGACCATTTTCCTCCTGCAGCAGCATGTAGTTGGGCGGAGTGAACACGGGGAATACATACTGCATATTGGAGAGCTTTCCATAATCAACCGCTTGGGTCAGACCCTGCTTTGCATACAGCCGGGGCCAAAATCCGTCCGCCATCACCAGGTCGAAATCCTTTACCCCGCCACCTCTCAGCTTATTATAGGCCTCGGAATTACCGTCAAAAAATCCGGCGCTGACTTTGCAGTCGTATTTCTTTTCAAATTCAGCCGTCAATTTTTTCACATTGTAGTGCTCCCAGCCCAGCCAGCGCAGTTCAAGCTTGGCGGCTTTGGAGGTGCGAACGAATGGTCCCATGTTAGCCACCGTAAACGCAACCGCCGCTCCTTTGGCGCTCTTTTTTATAAATGACCTCCGAGTAACCGGTTTTCTGAGTGTGTCTTCAAGGTTTTTTTTCATCCGCGACCTCCTTATTCGAAAGAGTTAGTATGAATCATCCCACAGACCTATCCGAGATGTGGAAGTGGTTTCAGCTCTCCATCCAGCCCCCACGGAGGTGGAATTCGTCTCAAAATGCGTGCACCCCAAAGGCATGCCGCGTTTTTCGACGACCTCCGCCTTGAGCGTGAAGGCGATCCGGTGCGCGACCCACTTCCGGAACCTATCGCAAAAACGATTTTTGGACCGAAATTGGTATTGAACCCCAAAGCAAGGCCTCAACATGCGACAGGATGTCTGCAAATTGATTTGAGGTCTCGCCTTGATTTCGAACGAAAATCCTAAAGTTGAGACAACGTATTGTATTCTGATATCAACAGCCCCAAAAGGCTTTCTGCTCCTGGGTGTCTTTCGAGGCGGTTAAGAATTTAACTCGGTTAGTGTTTCCTGCATGTGCTGCAGGAAGATCGCACACATTTCAGGGGTCACTTCCCCCATGTTGGCGATTTGGAACATATTTTTCTGTTTGAGAGGACCTTTACCAGCATAGACGGTAAACCCCTTTTTTTCCATGATGTCAATAAATTTGTCCATGGGAATTTTAGTGGG
>JAJDNW010000016.1 GCA_022340465.1 Deltaproteobacteria bacterium
GCCGGAAGGCGGTTGACCGAAAACGGACTGCTGGTTATCCGGGCCGGTCGGCACCGTACGCAGGAGCAAAACCGGCGCGACGCCGTCCAACGGCTCGTTCAGCTGCTGCAGTCCGCCGCCGTCAGGCCGAAAAGGCGCATCCGGACCCGTCCGACCAGGGCGGCCAAGGAACGCAAGCTCGCCGCCAAAAAACGCAAGGGGCAATTGAAAAAGCTGCGCCGGAAAGTAAACGCCTCGCACGAAGGATGAATACATGGTTTTGTTTCTGCTTCTATATATCAGCATCTACGGCGGTGTTCATGCCTACGCTTTCATGAAGCTGAAAAGGGGCCTCGAACTCGGCATGACAGGCAATTCGCTCCTGGCACTGTTGATGCTGCTGATGGTGGTGGCTCCCATGGCCGTGCGTGCCATGGAGCATGCCGTACAGGGCACCCTGGCACGGGGCCTGGCCGTCATCGCCTTCACGTGGATGGGACTTGTTTTTCTCTTCGTTTCCTGTTCGTTTCTCTTTGATATTTACAGGTTCCTGCATTTCCTGACACGGCACCTTCTCAACAGCCCTCTCGCCCACCTGACATTTTCCCACAGGACCTACTGCTTGGTGGCGCTTTTGCTAACCGCCGTCATCGCGGTTTACGGCTACTTCGAGGCCCGGGCTATCCGCACCGAAGTCATCACGCTCACGACCGATAAACTGCCCCCCGATGTCAAGGAAATCAGAATCGTGCAGATATCCGACATCCACCTGGGCCTCATCGTGGGAAAATCGCGGCTCCAACGCATCATCAACAAGGTGAAAGACGCACGTCCGGACATTCTGGTGTCGACGGGCGATCTCGTGGATGGATACATGGACCGCCCTGAAGCGCTGGCGGGCATGCTCAAAAGCGTCCCCGCCAAATACGGCAAATTTGCCGTCACCGGCAATCACGAGTTTTATGCCGGCCTTGAACGGGCCTTGGCATTCACCGAAAAGGCGGGGTTCGTGGTTCTGAGAGAGGACGGCCGGACCGTTGACGGCGTGATCAATATCGCCGGCGTCGACGACCCCGCCCGGGGTCGCTATCGCAAAAAGCATGCCCTGTCGGAAAAAGCCCTTCTGGAAAAACTGCCGCGCGACCGCTTCACCCTGCTCTTGAAGCACCAGCCGGTCGTCAGCCCCCAGTCCGTAAAACTGTTCGACCTCCAGTTGTCGGGCCACACCCACAAGGGCCAGATCTTCCCCTTCAGTCTGGCGACCAGAATGTTCTACCGCATGCACACCGGTCTCTCGACACTGGGCAACGGCGCCCACCTTTACGTCAGCAGGGGGACCGGCACCTGGGGGCCGCCGATCCGGTTCCTGGCGCCGCCGGAGGTTACCGTCATCGATCTCTTTCGTCCATCAAAACGGCCATCCTAAAGATACGGGTGGCGTAAAGATGAAATCGGCATCGCGCCCTAGCATGATTGGATCTGCGCATTCATCCACTTTGCATGCCGTGGTCTTCTGCGAAGGCGGATAAAAAAGGTCGCATACAAGGCGGCTGTCTTTTTTTGACAATGCATGAAAACTCACCCGCTATGAAAAAAATCGGAGCCCATGTCAGTGCCGCGGGCGGTGTCGAAAACGCCCCTCTCAACGCCGCCCGGATAGGCGCCCGGGCCTTTGCTCTGTTCACCAAGAACCAGCGCCGCTGGAAGGCCAAACCGTTGAGCGATAAAAATATCAGGCGGTTCCGCCACAACTGCGAAACGGCCGGTTTCGGTCCCGAAGCGATTCTGCCCCACGATTCCTATCTCATCAACCTGGGGCACCCGGAAGAAAAGGCGCTGACCAAATCGAGGGAGGCCTTCCTGGACGAATGCCGCCGCTGCGAACAGTTGGGATTGGTGTATCTCAACTTTCACCCCGGAAGCCATCTCAACAAAATGTCCGAGAACGACTGCCTCGGACGCATCGCCGAGTCCATCAACATCACTCTGGACAAAACCCGCGGCGTTTGCGCCGTTATCGAAAACACGGCCGGGCAGGGCACCAACGTCGGCTACCGTTTCGAACACCTTGCCGCCATCATCGATCGGGTGGAAGATAAAACCAGGATCGGGGTGTGCCTCGACACCTGCCACACCTTCGCCGCCGGCTACGACATCGGGACCGAGCGGGGCTACACAGCGACCATGTCGACCTTCGACGCCGTGGTAGGCCTCCGTTATCTGAAAGGCATGCACCTCAACGATTCGAAGCGGGGCCATGCCAGCCGGGTCGACAGGCACGCGGGCATCAGCAAAGGCACCCTTGGATTGGAGCCCTTCCGCTTCATCATGACCGATCCCCGTCTCGACGGAATCCCCCTGATTCTCGAGACGCCGGATGAAACCCTGTGGGCAAAGGAAATAGAGCTGCTGTACGCCATGACAATGGAAAAACGCTGACAGACATGTTATAGCGGTTGTCATATATATGTTCCGATACAAGCGATGGTCATCATAAGAATTTTTTTCCCAAAGCAGTCAGGTAGCCGAATAACATGACAACCGCTATTCAACAGATTTTCCACGGAAAATCTTATAACTGCATCAAATTTGGCGGTACGTAAAGAAACAACAGGCCCTTGATCACATATGTTTTCATCATAGCTAACGGACTGCAATCTAGAAGCGATTAGCGGCGACAGGAGTCCAGACCTCTTCGAGGGGCCTTTCCTTATACCTTCGGCTCTGCCGGAGGTCGCTGATTCAGGTATTTCGAAACGCGCACGGAAATTTTAAATGGCCGATAAACCCAGGGAAATCGTGATCGAAAAAGAGGATGCCGTGTTCCACATGGATGCCCACGGCTGCTGGAAAAACCGGCACGGACGTTTCCGGCACAAAAAGGTGATCGATTATTTCAACACCTGCATCAGGAAAGACCGGCACGGCTTCTACCTCACCCAGCAGCAGGAGGACACCGTCGAAAAGGTCTATTTCCCCTACGAGGAGACCGCCTATTTCGTTTTCGACGTGGTGATCGGCGATACGATTACCCTTGTCCTGAACACCGGGCAGCGGCTGGAACTGAATCCCGATCAACTGTACATCAAAAGTGACTGCCTGTACGTGTACGACGGCCAAGACCTGATCAAGTTCACCGACCGCAGCATGATGAAAATGGCCGTCTGCATGGAAGACCGGGACGGTCTGTATACCTTCGTTTTTCGGGGTCGACGGTCGGCAATTAAAACGACCGAAAAATTTTCCGACGGCACCATCTGAACCGCAACCGAAAGGAGCACTATGCTGGCCGGTATCAAACACTTTTTCAGCAAAATCCCCACCGACGGAGTCCCTGCCGGCGGTGAGACGCCCGCCCATGACATCCACGTTGCCGTTTGCGCCCTTCTGGTGGAGCTCGCCAGTATCGACGAACACTTTACCCGGGCGGAAATGGAAGCGATTCTGGCCATCCTGAAAGAAAAATACGGCCTGGCGGGCGAACACGCCGACGCCCTGATCGCCGAAGCGGAAAAGGAGCTGGAGGAAAGTGTCGACCTCTGGCAGTTTGCCAGCCTGATCAACCGGAACTATTCCAACGAGGAAAAAATCGCGATCATCGAAGCCCTGTGGCAGGTTGTCTATGTGGACGGCAAAATGGACAAGTACGAGCACTATTTGATGAACAAGCTGAAACACCTGCTGCGCCTCTCCCACGACCAGCTGATCGACGCCAAGCTGAAAGTGCTGCACGGCGATCGGTCGTAGGGTTTCCGGCGCCTCCAGATCACGCACCCCTCCCGGCCTGAAAAGCCGGGGCTCAAGGTTAGGACCGCTCAACGCACGATGTTTTGAAATTGCCTTGCGCCTTGGGCCCTGCGCCATACGTTTCACATCTCACATTTCACGATTCCCGGCATCATCGCACGGTAGCGCCCTTGAGCCGCTTCACCGCATCCCCCACCATGGGGACGAGTTCCGGATGATCCAGGTTCTCCTCGATGATTCTTTCGAAGGCGCTGCCGATGACAACGCCGTCGGCGGCTGCGGCGACAGCGGCGACGTCTTCGGGAGTGGAAATGCCGAATCCCACGCATACCGGCAGATTGGAAACGGACTTCAACACGGCCGTGTTCGCGGAAACCGCGACGAGGTCCAACCCGTCACTACCGGTGACACCGGTCTTCGATACCAGATATAGAAACCCGCTTGCCGCCCCGGCAATGGTTTGCATTCGTTCCCGCGGCGTCGTCGGCGCCACCAGGCGGATCAGAGAAAGGGCTTCGCCCGGCCACAGGTCGGTCATTTCATCGGATTCCTCGGGGGGAAGGTCGACCACCAGGACGCCGTCGGCCCCCGCTGCGACGGCATCGTCATAAAATTCGCCCGGCCCGTATGCCAGAATAGGGTTGTAGTAGCTGAAGAGGATAATGGGAATGTCCGTAGCGGCTCTCACTTCGCGTGTCATGGTCATAACCGCCGGCAGATTTGTTCCGCCGGCAAGCGACCGGGCGGAAGAGCGCTGGATGACCGGCCCGTCCGCCGTTGGGTCGGAAAAAGGGATGCCCAGTTCCAACACGTCCAGCCCGGCAGCGCACATGGTTTGAACGATTTCCAGAGAGCGCTGCATATCGGGGTCACCCGCCGTTACAAACCCCACCAGACCGCTCTCGCCTTTCTCCTTCAGGTTCTTGAATGTCGTATCGATTCGGTTCATCTGTTCGTTTTCTCCTTGAAAATGATTCCCAGGTCCTTGTCTCCCCTGCCGGAAAGATTGACGATCAACGACTGATCGGCCGTCCGGCGGGCGGCTTCCTGCATGGCATAGGCTACCGCGTGGGCGCTCTCCAGCGCGGGGATGATGCCTTCCAACAGGCAGAGCCGCTTGAACGCGTCCAGGGCCTCGGCATCGGTGATGGTTACATAGGTTGCCCGGCCTTTTTCCTTGAGCATGGCGTGTTCCGGGCCGACACCGGGGTAGTCGAGGCCGGCGGAAATGGAGTGGGCCTCCTTGATCTGCCCGTCATCGTCCTGCAGGACAAAGGATTTTGAGCCGTGGAGCACCCCCACCGTTCCTTCCGAAATCGTGGCGGCATGTTTCCCGGTGGCAATCCCCCTGCCGCCGGCTTCGACGCCGATCATCTGCACGTCGTCCTCGAGAAACGGATAAAAAAGCCCCATGGCGTTGCTGCCTCCGCCCACGCAGGCCACGAGCGCATCCGGAAGAGACCCGTTCACCGCCAGGATCTGCTGTCGCGCTTCGATGCCGATCACCCTCTGGAAATCACGCACCATCGCGGGATAGGGGTGGGGTCCGGCCACGGAACCGATGACGTAAAACGTGTCCTCGACGGCCGACACCCAGAAGCGCATGGCTTCGTTCATGGCATCCTTCAGGGTGCCGCTGCCTGACGACACCGGCATCACCGTCGCCCCCAACAGCTCCATGCGGCGCACGTTGGGAGCCTGCCGCTGGATATCCTCCACCCCCATGAATATCTTGCACTCCATCCCCAAGAGGGCCGCCGTGGTGGCCGTTGCCACGCCGTGCTGCCCCGCCCCGGTTTCGGCGATCAGCTTGGTCTTGCCGGTATAGCGGGCCAGGAGCCCCTGGCCGAGGGTGTTGTTGATTTTGTGGGCCCCGGTGTGGGTCAGGTCTTCGCGCTTCAAATAGATGGCGGCGCCATTCATGGCCGCGCTCAACCGACGCGCATGGAACAGGGGCGTGGGCCGTCCGGCATAATCGCGCAGCAGCGCCTGCAACTCCTTTTGAAATTCCACATTTCGGGATATGGCGGCGTAGTCCTTATCCAGTTGCAGGATCGCCGGCATCAGCGTTTCGCCCACATAACGACCGCCAAAAGGACCGAAGTGGCCCAGGTTGTCGGGGCGGCTGCCCTTGCTGTTCAGTTCCGCTTTTTCAGCGGACGTTTCGTATTCAACCATCAAAATATCCTCCTCAAACGGTTGTTGTGCGTAGCGTTGGAAACGGCTTGCATAAATTGTTTTACCAGAACGATCTCTTTGACACCCGGTCTTATCTCGACCCCGCTGCTGACATCCACTGCGTCCGGTCGCGCTGCGCCGACGGCAGCGGCCACGTTCTCCGGAGACAAGCCGCCCGCCAGGATTAGGGGGTGGCGGCGCCCGACCTCCCGGGCATCCGCATAGTGCCAGACCGTTGCATTGCCCCCCGGAAGCGTCCCCTTGCCGCACTCCACCAGGCAGGCGTCGGCGGCAAAACGCGCGGCTTCATCCATGTGCGGCTTCCGGCTGGCGAACAAGGACTTGATCACCCGGACGCCCATGGCTTTCAGTTCGAGGACCTGCCGGGGCGTCTCCATGCCGTGAAGCTGTACGGCCGTCAAGCCGCAGTCTTCTATCCGCCTGCGGATAAAGTCCAGCGGGGCGTCCACGAAAACGCCGACCCGGCCCGTTCCGACCGGTAGGTCGGCGGATATGGTGCGTGCCTCCTCGATGGAGACATTGCGGGGGCTTTTGTCGTAAAAGACGAATCCGATGGCCGCCGCCCCGGCCGCGGCGCAGGCACGGGCCTGGTCCGCCCGGGTCAGGCCGCAGATTTTGACCTGTGGCGGCATCGGGTGGGGGGCCGTCTCTTGCCTCTCTTTCTCATCAACCATCATCTGTTTCTCTTTCCCAACCCGGATAAACCGGAAAAGATCATGAAAATTTTCGCTTTTTCCCGCTTTCGTGACTGGGTTTATTTTTTTTATTATATATCACTGGGTGGCTTTTGGGCGTTGAGTAACGGAAAACCGGGTTGAAACTTTGCAAAATGGCCGTTATCCCCTTGCTGCGCCGGGATAAAAGGGATTCTAAGCTAAAAAACCCCGACCCTTCAATTAACTGCTTCCGGCTAAATGACAGGAATTTCCCGCCGGTTCCCGCATGGGAGCCTCAATGCGTTTCCCCTGCCGCCAGCAACGCCTCGAGGTGCCCTTTGACGTCCTCCGAACGCACCAGGCTCTCGCCCACCAGGAAATTCGTCAGCCCATTCTCGACATTCCGGCGAATATCTTCGGGTCCGGCGATGCCGCTGGCCGCCACGGAAATCTGGTTGGGCGCCAGAAGACGAACCAACTCCATGGCCTTCTGGATGTTCGTTTCAAAGGTCGAAAGGTCCCGGTTGTTGATGCCGATGATGACCGCCTGCGTCTGCTGCACCTTGATCAGGTCTTCACGGGAATGAACCTCCACCAGGGCGTCCATATCGAATTCGGCGCACATGGCCAGATAGTCACGAATCTGTTGCACACTCAGAATCCTGGCAATCAGGAGCACGGCATCGGCTCCCCAGGCCGCCGCCTCCAACACCTGGTATGGCGAGACCAGAAAATCCTTGCGCAAGACCGGCAGGGTGGAGACTTTTTTTACCGCCATGAGATCCCGGGCGCTTCCTTTGAAAAAGCGTTCGTCGGTCAACACGGAAATGGCTGCTGCCCCGGCGGCCTCATATTCCGCCGCCAGGCTGCCGGCGTCAAGGCCCGGATGGAACACCCCCTTGGAAGGCGAGGCCCGCTTTATTTCGGCAATGATGTTCACGGGCGGGACAGCCTGCGGCTGAAGGGCCGCCGCCAGCGAACGCCGGTTTTTGACTTCCCCGGCGGATTTCAAAAGACCGCTTTCGGGGACACGCGCCCTGGCGGCCGCGACTTCCTTGTGTTTGTGATCGACAATCTTCTCTAAAAAAGATGGATTCATGTCAAGCCCGTCCCTCTAACCGTTCTGATTGGTGAATTTCACGAGAGCATGCAGCTTGTCAGCAGCGGCACCGCTGTCGATGGCTTCGCCGGCTGCTCGGATGCCCTCCTTCAGCGTTGCGGCCCTCCCGGCCGCCACAATGGCAGCGGCGGCATTGATGAGCACGATGTTGCGTTTGGGACCCTGCGCCCGCTTTTCCAGAAGGCTCCTGGTAATGAGCGCATTTTCCTCCGGCCGGCCGCCCCTGATCTCTTCATCCCCGGCCGCCTCTCCGAAATATCGTTCCGGTGCGATATCGTAGGTCTTGACCTGTCCGGCGTCGAGTTCCGATATGCGCGTGGGCGCGCACACGGATATCTCATCCAGGCCGTCGTGGCCGTGAACGACAAAAGCCCTTTTAGCCCCCATGCTGCCGAGGGTCTGGGCAAAAACTTCCGTCAATTCCGGGGCGTACACCCCGAGTACCTGGCAATTGGCCGCGGCCGGATTCGTCAGGGGGCCCAACATGTTGAAAATGGAACGCACCCCCACCTCCTTCCTGGCCCTGGCCGCAAAACGCAGGGCACTGTGATAGAGGGGGGCAAAAAGAAAACCGATGCCGATTTCATTAACGGCCTCCTCGACGATTTCGGGATGCACGTCCAGGTTCATCCCCAGTGCCTCCAAAAGATCGGCGCTTCCGCACTGGCTGGAAACGGAGCGGTTGCCGTGTTTGGCCACGGTGATGCCGCACCCGGCAACCACAAAGGCCGCCGTGGTGGAAATATTGAAGGTGTTGGCACTGTCGCCGCCGGTGCCGCAGGTATCCACCACCTCCGGGCTGGAGGCCTGAATGCGTTTTGCCTTCCGGCGCATTTCCTGCGCCGCCCCGGTCAGTTCCTCGAAGCTTTCCCCCTTTGCGGCCAGGGCTCCCATGAAGGCGCCGATCTGGGCGTCCGTGGCCTCGCCGTCCAGAATCCGGCCCACAAGACTGGCCATCTGTTCCGCCGGCAAGTCATTGCCTGAAATGATCTCCTGAAGCAGTTGTTTAAACATGTCCATCCCTCCTGTTAATTATTTCAAGGGTCGGGGAGTTTTAGTCTAAAACCCTTGTCATTCCCGCGCAGCGCCTGCCCTGGCTCACCCCTATACCGGGTCAGGCTCTGCGCGGGGATGACGGGAAAAACACCCCGACGGCTCAATTATTTCATTACGCCAACATCCCATTGGTCCGTTCATAGAAATTTCTCAACAGCCGTTTGCCGACCGACGTCATAATCGACTCCGGGTGAAACTGAATCCCCTCGGTGGGATGCTCCTTGTGGCGCACCCCCATGATTTCGCCGTCATCCGCCTCGGCGGTTATTTGCAAAACGTCCGGCAGGGATGCGCGCGAAATGGCCAGCGAATGATAACGCATGGCCGTAAAAGGCGATTTGATACGGTCGTAGATGGTCAGGCCGTCCGTGGTAACCGACGATGTCTTCCCGTGCATGAGGTTGCGGGCCGACACGATCTCGCCGCCAAAAGCCCTGCCGATGGCCTGGTGCCCCAGGCAGACGCCCAGAATGGGAATTTTGCCTGTAAACGCGTGAATGGCATCGATGGAAATGCCGGCTTCATCGGGACGCCCGGGTCCCGGAGAAATGACCAGACCGGAAGGCGATAGCGCTTCCAGTCCGGGGATATCGACGGCGTCGTTCCTGAACACGTTTATTTCTGCACCGATCTCTTCCAGATACTGCACGAGGTTGTAGGTAAAAGAGTCATAGTTGTCGATCATGACGATCATGGTCCGGGTATCCTTTCGTAATGTGGTTGTCATTCTGTCACCTGTTTGAAAATGCCTCGCTCTCAACATGCCGATGCGCTGTTGTTTTCCTCTCAAGGCACCAGCGCAAGCGCCTTCTGTATGGCCATGGCCTTGTTGATGGTCTCCTGGTTCTCCCTCTCGGGATCGGAATCGGCTACGATTCCGGCCCCGGCCCTCACGGTCAGGACACCGTTCTGGATGCAGGCCGTGCGGATAGTAATGGCCATGTCCAGGTTGCCGCTGAAGGAGATATACCCCACCGCCCCGCCGTAAGGCCCGCGTGCGCAGGATTCCATGTCGGCAATAATTTCCATGGCCCGCACCTTGGGCGCCCCTGTCAGCGTCCCGGCCGGGAAGGTCGCCTTGAGCAAATCCCATGCATCGTGCTTTCTTTTCAGGTCGCAGTTGATATTGGACACCATGTGCATGACATGGGAGTAGCGTTCGATGATCATCAGGTCGGTTACCTGGACGCTCCCGGTTTCCGCCACCCGCCCCAGATCGTTACGGCCCAGGTCCACCAGCATGAGGTGCTCAGCCCGTTCCTTTTCGTCTTTCAGCAGTTCGTCCGCCAGAAGGCGGTCCTGCCGGTCCGTTTCGCCGCGCGGCCTGGTGCCGGCAATGGGCCGCAGCGTCGCCACCCCGTTTTCGAGGCGCACCATGGTCTCCGGGGACGAGCCCACCAGCGTCATGTCGTCGTAGTGCATGAAGTAAAGGTAGGGCGACGGATTGACGTATCGCTGCGCCCGGTAAAGGCTCCACGGATCGGGCGGATTGTCGCAGGTGAAAGGCTGGGAAATGACGGCCTGAATGATATCGCCTTTGCGGATGTGATCCTTGACGGCTTCGACTTTGGGCTGGTACGCTCCCTCTTCCGGGTGAACGGCCAGCTTGTGATCCGACCTCTTTTCCGGCCCGCCATTTCCGGGAAGCGGTTTCCCGATCTCCTCTAGAAGGGCCTCGATCCGCCGCGCAGCGGCCGCATACACCTGCCCCGGGTCCTGGTCGTCAGCGGGAAAACCGATCACCAGGCAGAAAAGCGTGTGGCGGATGTTGTCAAAAATGATCAGTTCATCGGGCAAAATGAAGTGTGCCAGCGGTTTGTCGGCATCTTCGTGGTTGGGAATCGCCTCGAAAAAAGAGACCATTTCATACGTCAGATAGCCCACCAATCCCCCCCAGAAGCGGGGCAGATCCGGCATGGTCACAGGCTCGAACTGCGCCATGTACGCTTTCAGTACGGCCAGTGGATCGTTGCCGTGCTCGACGGTCCTGGTGGACCCGTTCTCTTGAATCGTGACCGTATCCCGATAAACCTTCAGGTGGCAGCGCGCGGATACGCCCAAAAAGCTGTACCGCCCCCACTTCTCGCCCCCTTCCACACTTTCCAGGAGAAATATCGGCTTGCCCTGCCGGTAAAATTTTTTCAACAGCGATACGGGTGTTTCCGTATCCGCCAGGATCTCGGCACAGACCGGGACGACGTTGCCGTGCCTTGCCTGTTGGCAAAATTTTTCTCTTTCCGGAAATTGACGAATTTGCATGGGCTGTCCTTCCTTTCACTGCAAAACCCAGCTGAAAACCGGGTTACGATTTTACCCCTAATGGGTGATATTTGATGGGGTGATGGCGTATTGGCGCAATGGGAATGAGCAGGTCATAACGCGCCTATAGATTGCAGGCCACTTCAAAAGCCATCATTCGAACGTTCAGGCTGCTGCACATCTTTCCATCACCACAATACGCCATCACTCCGTGTAATTTTATATGTTAAAACTTTTGTTCTCCGCTCCACCCCGTGTAAAAACGATTATCGTGCCAAAAAGAAAGGGCCGCGAGCGTTGCGCCCGGGGCCCCCTTAAATGAAAAAAGCCGCAGGCACTCTGGCTGCCTGCGGCTTTCATGGTTATTTTGTCTCAGTCAATCAAACGCACGAACTCCCGTCGGCAGGCCCTGTTATGTCAGCCTGCCACCACCAGCTACTCATACGTGTGTTCGGTTTTCTATACATGATGCAATCTTTTTTCCTCAAAAAAAACAGCGACACGGCCGCGCTTCGTAATTCAACGCAGTCGAATACCCATTATACTATTTTTACCGGGGCATCAAGTATTAATTTATGCCTGCAGCACCCCAGCCCACATTTTTTGCGGTCGAGACGCCGGACACCATGAATTCACGCATCGCTTTCCTCCATGCTCTTTTCCAGCTTGCTGTTTAGGCGGTGGAGGGCCTCGATCATTTCCCGCCTGTGCCTGCGGGTATAGGGGTTGTAGCGATGCATGTCCACGAACAGCTGCCAGGTGTCATTTTCCACCACCTCGAGCACGTGCAGCAGACGCTGATAGCCTTCCGTGTCGATACCCAGGGGCTGTGCCCCGAATTCCGAAAGACTGCGCCCGATGAAATGGGTCAAGGCCAGGCTTACGGAAATCTGGCGATCGTGCTCATCCGGCGTGGCCTCGATGGTAAACAGGCCCTTGCCGTCCAGGTACGCCTTTATCTCGAGATAACGCGCCTCGTCAATCCGCTCCCGGCACAGAACGATTTTGCGCCCCTTGAGGGAATCGGCGGCGCTGTCCGGGCCAAACATGGGATGGGTTGCCAGAATGGATACGCCTGCGGGCAGGAGCCTCTGCATCAGCTCAACCGGATAGAGCTTCACCGAGCAGACATCGACGACCAGCGCATCCTTTCGGAGCAGTGGCCGGACCTTTTCGAGGGTTGCGCCGAAAACGGAAATGGGCACCGACAGGATGAGGATCTCTTCTCCGCAGGCCTGTTCGAGCGAAACGGCCGCAGCGCCGCTCTTCTCTATGGCCGATGCATTGTCCCCGCTGTCGTACACCGCCACCTCGAAATCTTCGGCCAGATAGCGGGTCGTCAAGCGGCCAAAACGGCCGAATCCGACGATACCGATCATAACGCCTCCGCCATGCGTTCGAAGCCTTCGACGAGCTCCTCCTCGGGAAGGGCATATGAAATGCGAATGTGGTTTTGCACACCGAACGCCTCGCCGGGAACGACAGCCACCCCGGCCTCCTCGAGCAGTGCGGCGGCCAGGTCTTCGGCCGTTCTGCCGCCGGACAAATGTGCCGACACGTCCGCGAACAGGTAGAAAGCCCCGTGAGGCTCGATACAGGTAAACAGTTTCCCCGCATATCCGTAGGCGATATCCCTCTTGCGCTGCAGGTCCGACCGCATCCATTCAACAAAGGAAGCGTCCATTTTAAGGGCCGCCAGGGCACCTTCCTGGGCAAAGCTGCACACATTCCCGCTCAGGTGGCTCTGCAATGTGGACAAGGCTTCGATGAAAGCCACCGGGGCGGCCACGTACCCGACCCTGAATCCGGTCATGCAGTGACTCTTGGAAAAGCTCCTGACGACCACGCAGCGATCGCGAACCGCCTCGATGGCATAGGGGCTTACAAAGGCCCGTCCGTCATAGGTAAAATACTCGTAGGCCTCGTCGGAAAGAATGTACAAATCATGCCTCAGGGCCAATTCGGCGACGCGCTCCACGTCTTCCCTGGGATACACGGCGCCGGTCGGGTTGTTGGGATTGTTGATCAGGATGATCCGGGTCCTGTCGGTGACGGCGGCGGCGATGGCCTCGCAATCGAGCTGGTGCGCGCGCGTGTCCACGAAGACCGGGATGGCTCCGGCGAGCCGGATCTGCTCCGAAAAGCTGACCCAGTACGGCCGGGGAATGATCACCTGGTCGCCCGGACCGCAAAGCGTCTGGAAGATCGAATAGAGACACTGCTTGGATCCGTTGGACAACAATATGTTGCCGCCGTCATACCCCTCGAACCGTTCCGCAAGCCTGGACCGGAGATCGGCGTTGCCCTGAACCGCCCCGTAGCGGGTCTTGCCGTTTTCAAGCGCGTCGCAGGTGGCTCGAACGATCTCCGGCGGGGTGGGGTATTCCGGTTCGCCCACAGCAAAGCTGATAATCCGCCGGCCCTCCTTTTTTAGCCGCTGCATCAACACCGTGAACTGCACCGTCCTCGACGCCTGTATGCGGCTCATCCGTTCAGCGAAGCGCATGTTGAGCCGTCTCCCTCATTTTCTGCATCAGCAGCATGTCCCCCAATACCAGGGCCGTCATGCCCTCCACGATGGGAACCGCGCGGGGAAGCACGCACGGATCGTGGCGCCCCCTGGCCTCCAGGACCGTCTCGTTGCCGTCAAAGTCCACCGTCTTCTGGGCAAGGCCGATGGTCGCCACGGGCTTGAAAGCCACTCTGAACACGATCGGCTCCCCGTTGGTGATGCCGCCCTGCACTCCACCGCTGTTGTTGGTCTGCGTTCCCAGGCGGTCCCCCTTGCGCACAAAAGGGTCGTTGTGCTCGGACCCGCGCATACGGGTGCCGTCGAATCCGGAACCGATTTCAAAGCCTTTGGTGGCCGGAATGGAAAGCATTGCGTGGGCCAGCAGGGCTTCCATCTTGTCAAACACCGGCTCGCCCAGCCCGGCGGGGACATTCCGGCAGACGCAGGTAATCACGCCGCCAAGGGAGTCGCCCCGGTCCTTGGCGGCCATGATCATGGCCGCCATGGCATCCGCCGTTTCCGCATGGGGGCAGCGGACCGCGTGCACGTCCACATCCGCCCTGCCGATCGTGCCCCAGTCAAAACCGGGCGCATCCAGGGATCCCACGGAGCTGACCCAGGCCAAAATGTCGATGCCGCAAAGCTGCCGGATCACCTTTTCCGCCACCGCCCCGGCGGCCACGCGCGCAATGGTTTCCCTGGCGCTGGCGCGCCCCCCACCGCTGGACGAACGCGTGCCGTATTTGACCTGATAGGTGTAATCGGCATGGGAGGGGCGCGGGACCGTTCTGAGGCTTTGGTAGTCCCCGGGGCGCTGGTCCTTGTTGGCCACGAAAAGCGTAACCGGCACGCCCAGGGTGCGGCCGTTTTCGACTCCCGACAAAATAGCCACCGTGTCCGTCTCCCCCCGGTCCGTGGTCAACCGGCTCTGACCCGGACGCCGGCGGTCCAGCTGGACCTGGATATCCTCTTCCGTAAGGGGCATGCCCGCCGGGCACCCGTCGATCACCACCCCCACGCCCTTGCCATGTGACTCGCCAAAAGTGGTCACCCTCAATACCTGTCCAAACGTACTCGCCATGTCGCTCCCAATTGTCCCACCCAACACGGGGCTCGCCGTATACCGTGCACCCCGGTTTAATATAAGCTATACATAAAGGCCTGAAAAAACCTCCCAGAAATTGGGAAACGATTTTTCCACACAATGCGCGTCCCTGATGACCACGCCCGGTACGGCGAGGCCCGCCACCGCAAAGCTCATGGCAATGCGATGGTCGTCGAAGGTGTCGATTTCGGCCCCGTGCGGGTTGCCGCCTTCCACCACCAGGCCGTCCGCCGTACAAACCGCCGAGATGCCCATCCGGGTCAGTCCGTCGGCCACCGCCGCCAGGCGATCGCTCTCCTTGACCCTGAGATGGGCCACGTTACGGATCCGCGTCGTTCCCCGGGCAAACGCGGAAACGATGGCCAGCGTCGGCACCATGTCGGGCATGTCCGCCATGTCTGCATCGATGGCTTCAAGCCTGCCGCCCTGCAGTCGAATGCCGTCGCGTTCCTCGGTGCAGCGGCATCCCATAGCTTCGAGCAGCCTCACCAGGCGGATATCGCCCTGCAGGGAATCCGTGCGGGTCCCCCGGACCGTTGCCGCTGATCCGGTGACGGCTGCGGCCGCCCAGAAGTAACCGGCCTGGGAACCGTCCGGTTCCACGGCGTAACAGCCGCTCCTGTAGGACTGACGACCCGTCACCTTGAAATAGCGGTGGCCGGATCTCTCCACATGCACGCCGAACTGCTCCATCACATGGATGGTCATGTCGATGTAGGGTTTGGAAACCGGCCCCTCTATGACCTCGATTTCAACGCCCTTTTCCAGATACGGCGCAATCAGAAGCATGGCCGACAAGTACTGACTGCTTTTGCCGCAGCGCAGGCGCAGCGGGCCGCCTGCGCCCTCACCTCCCCTGACTTCCACCGGGGGGCACCCGTTGTTTTTTAGCGCGCGCGCGGGCACCTCGATCTGGACGAGGCCGTCCAGAAGATCGTCCAGCGGCCGCTCCTGCATGCGGTCCGTGCCGGTCAGCACATATGTACCCCGTCCCAGTGCAACCAGGGCCGTCAACAGACGCATGGATGTGCCCGAGTTGCCGACGAATATCGGCTCCTCACTGGCATCGAAACGGCCGCCTTTTCCCTCGATCGACAAGCGCTCAAAGCCGCCCCGTATCGCCACCCCCAACTGCTTCAATGCCCGGACGGTGTATGTGGTGTCGTCACTCTCGAGGCAGTTGTCGATGATGCTGCAGCCGTCCGCCAGTGACGCCGCGATCAGCATCCGGTGCGAAAAGCTCTTGGATCCCGGCACCACGACCGTCTGCGGTCTGATCGGGCCTGTTTTTATCTCCACCGTGTTCACTGTTTCGTTGACCTCAGTCAAGCCGCTTCACGATTCGAGTCAGCTCTCCATAGCCCACATCCTGTACGAGCGCACCGCCCAGGCCATCGGCTAGCACAAACTTGATGCTGTCGCCCTGCCGCTTTTTATCTTTCATAAGGGCGTCCAGCACGGCGTCTTTGTCCATCTCTATCTTCACCGGAAGCTGCAGACTTTTCAGGAGAGCAACGATTCTGGCCTCATCCTCCCGGCTCAGCAATCCCCTTTCCACCGAAAGAGCCGCGGCGATCACCATACCGAGGCTGACCGCCTCGCCATGGCGCAGGCCGGTCGATTTTTCGATGGCGTGACCAAAGGTGTGACCGAAGTTGAGAATACGCCGCTCCCCCTTTTCTTTTTCGTCGCGCCCTACGACGCCTGCCTTGATGTCGACGGAGGCAACCACCAGATGCTGTAAAACGGCATCATCCAGAGCCAGGGCCCCGGCGCTGTTCCGTTCCAGGTACGCGAACATGTCGGCATCGGCAATAACGCCATGCTTGACGATTTCGGCAAACCCGCACGACACCTCGCCGGCAGGAAGCGTCCCGAGGAGGCTCGTGTCGCAAATCACGAACCGGGGCTGATTGAAAACCCCCACCATGTTTTTGTAGCCCCCGAAATTCACCCCTGTCTTGCCGCCGACGCTGGCATCCACCTGGGCCAGGAGGGTCGTGGAAACATAACCGAAGTCCACCCCCCGCAGATAAAGGGAGGCCGCCAGTCCCGCGATGTCGCAGACGATGCCCCCGCCGATGCCCACAATGAATGTCGAGCGGTCCGCATCCATCGCGATCAGTTGTTCGAAGATGTGCTCCACGGTGGCCATGGTTTTGACTTCTTCACCCACGCCGATGGTAATGCAGGCGGCGTCCTGTGGAAAACGCTTGGCATACAGGTCCCGAACGATGGTGTCGGTAATGACGGCCACACGCCGGCCCGCCGGCAGATACTGCCGCAGCTCGTCCAGAGACTCACCCACGTGGATGTCCGACCGACCGCTGATTCCCGCTATGGTCCGTGTTTTCACCATAGCGGTTCCTGAATGTTGTCCATGGTTTTGATGCCTTCGGGCGCTTCGTAGCTCATCATGTTGTGCCGCAGGCGCCCGAGCTTTTCATGGGCGTAGCGGATCAGCTTCTCAGTGGTTTCCCACGAAATACACTCATCGGTAATGGACACACCGTATTTCAATTGTGAAAAATCTCCGGAAAACTTCTGGTTGCCCTCGTGCAGGTGGCTCTCTAGCATCAGGCCGACGATGGCGTCGTTGCCGTGAACGTACTGATCGACAATGTTCTTCCAGACGATGGTCTGGCCCTGGTACTTTTTCTTGGAGTTGGCGTGCGAACAGTCCACCATGATCCCCTCGGGCAAATTTCTGCCGGCCAGCTCCAGGCGGGCCTCCTCGATGCTCAGGGCGTCGTAATTGGGCCGACGTCCTCCCCTCAATACGATGTGCCCCATCTGATTGCCGTTGGTTTTGACCACGCAGGTCTGCCCCTCCTGATCGATCCCCAGAAAACTCTGGGGCGCCCTGGCGGCCACCATGGCGTTGATAGCCGTGCTGAGGTTGCCGTCGGTTGCGTTTTTAAACCCCACGGCCATGGACAAACCGCTGGCCATTTCACGATGGGTCTGGGATTCGGTGGTGCGGGCCCCGATAGCGGCCCAGCTTACCAAATCGTCCACATACTGCGGCGTAATCGTCTCCAGCAGTTCGGTGGCAGCAGGCAGCCCCATCGTGTTGATCTGCAGGAGGAGTTTGCGCGCCCTGCGCAGTCCGGCCTGAATGTCGCAGCTGCCATCCATGTGGGGGTCGTTGATCATCCCTTTCCAGCCAACGGAAGTGCGCGGCTTTTCGAAATAGACGCGCATGACCACGAAGAGGGTCTTTTCCACCTTCTTGCGCAGCGCATTCAACCGCTCGGCGTATTCCAACGCCGATTCCTCATCATGGATCGAACACGGTCCCACAATGGCCAGCAGGCGTTTGTCTTCCCCCCTGAGTATGCCTTCGATCCCCTGGCGGCCGGAAATGACCGTTTCGCGAGCCGTCGCGGTCATGGGAAGCTCCTCTTTCATCGTCCTGGGCGCCACCAGCGGCATGTACCCGCCAACTCGTAAATCCGTAATCTGTTGCATTTTCCGCATTCCTTTCGTTTGAGACGGAAAAAGCCGCGGCTTGTTCCCGCGGCCTGCAATAAAAAAGCCGCGGGGTCGGTCCGCCCGCGGCTTTTTGCGCTCGTGTTTTTTTCTGTGTCTCAGCGCACCCCAGGCAGACTGGTTCCGTAATAAAACCAGTAATAATAAGAATAATTGCCTGAGTAGATCGTTGTCACAGAGACGCCTCTTTCATATTCGATATCGTGCCTCACTACAGCATACCATCGCCCCTGTCAAGCCTTTTTCCTGTCCCTGTCGAGCCGGTCCAGTGACGGCATGTCCGCCACGGCCACATCGAACGGCGTGGGAATTGACGGACGGGGCGCATGCATGTATAGCGTTTGGCAACATACCGTTCCGAAACAACGTTTCCTTTAGGGCATATTTCACACCTGTTGACCTCAAGGTAATTCTACCCCAAACGCTATTTTAAAAGCTATTAGTCTGCAGTCCGTTAGCTATGATGAAAACATGTGAGATCAACTGCCTAGTGTTTCTTTGAATACAGCCAATTTTAATTTAGTTATACGATTTTCCGTGGAAAATCTGTTGAATAGCGGTTGTCATGGTACTCGGCACCCTGAC
>JAJDNW010000017.1 GCA_022340465.1 Deltaproteobacteria bacterium
TCGGTGTATATTTGAATGTCGAACATAAGTCCCCCTTGTTGAACCTGAGTTGAACGTTTTCATAGCAAGCCGTGTGCCATTGCCGGCGCACGATTTCAATTCGTCCCGTCTCAGCCGCATCATCGTCCATATTAACAATAATTACAGTGTATTCAAGATAATTTTCGTTTTTTTCACGACCCCGGCACCGTTCTTCATCACGGTATCTTCTCAAGTAAGATCCTTGCACAAAAAGGATTCGGCTTGAACGTTATCTATCGTATTTTAATATATTTTCAAATTGTTATCTCTATTGCAATATTTTTTTTGCGATGCAATATTATTATTTCGTTTTGGGGTCCGCAAACCCCTTTTCCCCGTGAATCCCACCCCCCGATTTTTCCGACCGGCCATGCAAAAAGGTACGTATCTCTTTGATATGACGGTTAATATATAAACCGGTGCTGCGAATTCTAAATCTTGACCGGGCTACCTGCGACTGGTATAGAACTTGCTATGGTAAACCGAATTGCAGCTTTTCTGCGTACAGGTATATGGTTCCTGCAAGTGCGTGGCTGTTTTCAATGAATCCAATGCAGACCGGAGGAAGGTTATGAAAAAGGAAGTGTTCAGTATTTGCGGCATGTGCACGGTCAGGTGTTCCATCAAGGTCGAGGTGGAGGACGGTGTCGTCAAGTGGATCGAAGGTTCCCCCAGCGACCCTGGAATGGCAGGAAGGCTGTGTGCCAAAGGATCCGCAGGCATTGCCATGCTGTACGACTACGAACGGCCCCAGCATCCCTTGATCCGCGAGGGCAAACGCGGCGAGGGCAAATGGCGCAAAGCCACCTGGGAAGAGGCCCTGGATTATATTGCCGGCAAACTCAAAACCATCATCGACGAACACGGCCCGCGGGCGGTGGCGCTGAGTGACCGCGGCGGCCCTTTTCGGGAGCTCCACCGCAGCTTTTTAAGGGCCCTGGGATCACCCAATTACATGAACCACGATGCCACCTGCGCCAGAAACACGCAGCACGCAGCCATCTCCCTGTTCGGGGGGGGGCGCAAAACCTTCAACTACGACTACAGCCAATGTAAGCACCTGGTGCTCTACGGCCGCAACGTCCTGGAATCGATGCGGGTAAAAAATGCCAACACCATCATGGACCTGTTGGAGAGGGGCGGTAAAATCACCTATATCGACGTCCGCGCCGCCGGAACGGCAATGAAAGCCACCCGTTTCTGGATGATTCGCCCGGGTACCGACTACGCCCTCAATTTAGGCATCATTCACACCATTCTGAAGGAAAAGCTCTACGATAAAAAATTTGTCGGCAAGTGGGTTTCCGGCCTGAAGGAACTGGAGGAATTCGTAAGACCCTACACCCCCGAGTGGACCGCCGGAGAGACCGGCATCCCCGCAGCGGAAATCGTCGAGTTCACCCACGAGGTGGCCGAGGCCGCCCCGGCCGTCATCTTTCATCCGGGCTGGCTGACGGCACGCTACAAAGACTCGTTTTATGCAAGCAGGACCGCCTACATTCTGAACGTGCTCATGGGAAGCCTGGAAGCACCCGGCGGACTGTTTTTTCAGAAGGGACCGGGGGATGCCGGACGCAAGGGGCTCAACTCCCTCATGGACACGATCCCCAAACCCGAAGAAAAGCGCGCGGACGGCTGCGGCTGGAAACACAAACAATTCGAGGGCGGCCCCGGTCTGATGCACCTTTTTTTAAAAGCCATGCTGGAAGAAGACCCCTATCCGATCAAGGGATACCTCGTTTACCGGCACGATCCTCTGCTTTCGCTGCCGGACCCCGAGGCCCAGAAAAAGGCCCTGGACAAGCTGGACCTCCTGGTGGCTATCGACGCCAACTACAGTGAAACGGCCTGGTATGCCGATGTGCTGCTGCCGTCGGCCACCTATCTCGAAAAATCCAGCGTTCTCTGCACGGGCAAAGGCCTGAAACCCTCTTTCCGCATCCGTGAAAAGGCGATCGACCCCCACACCAACGCCAAGGCGGACTGGTGGATATTCAAATCTCTGGCAGAACGTCTGGGGGTGGGAGAATATTTCAATTTTGACGACGTGGAGGACTTCTGGGAGTGGCAGCTCGAAGGCACGGGTGTAACCGTCGACGACATAAAAAAGAAAGGCTCTTTCAGCCTGGTGGACAAGCCGATCTGGTGGGACCGCATGAAAGACCTGAAGTTCAAAACGCCTTCCGGCAAGATCGAGCTGGTATCCAGCCGTCTCGAGAGCTGCGGCCTGCCGTCATTCAAACCCTATGAAACGCCTGCAAAACCGAAGGAAGGAACGTTCCGGCTGGCCTTCGGCCGCAGCCCGGTACACACCCACGGCCGCACGATGAACAACCCATACCTGCATGAAATCATGCCTGAAAACACCCTCTGGATAAACACGGCGGAAGCCGCCAAGCTGGGTATCAAGAACAAGGACCTGGTGAAAGTGACCGCAGCCGACGGCAGCCACTCCGGCACCATCCAGGCGTGGGTCACGGATATGATCCATCCGGAAACCGTTTTCATGGTCCACGGATTCGGCCGCAAAATTCCGTGGCAGACCCGGGGGTACAACCGGGGATTGGGGGACTACCGTTTTGAAACCGGCCTGCTGGATGTATACGACGAAGCCGGCGGCGCCATCGCGCTGCTGGAATGCGTTGTCAAGGTGGAACCGGAATAAATCCGCGTTCCGCGATTTTACAAAATTCGAACGATTCCCGAGCTGTAAACGCCCGGGCATTAATTTACATATACACCATACACCTGAATCGGAGGCAAACCGATGAGCAAGTACTACCTTTTCCAGGATACCAAACGTTGTATTGGATGCTACAGCTGCGAAGTCCACTGCAAGGCCAATAAAAACCTGCCTGTGGGCCCCCGGCCGGCTCAAATTATTGCCGTGGGCCCTAAAATGGTCAACAATCTGCCGCGCACGGCCCATGTATTCATGCCCTGTTTCCATTGCGAACAACCCTGGTGCGTGTCTGCGTGCCCCACCGGCGCCATGCAGAAAAGGCCTGAAGACGGGATCGTGTTCGTGGACAGCTCCCTTTGCGTGGGGTGCAAAACCTGTGTGTCGGCTTGCCCCTGGGGTGCGCCGCAGTGGGATGCGGAACGCGGCAAGGTTGTCAAATGCGACTATTGCATGGACCGCATTGACGAGGGGCTCGAACCGGCGTGCGTCACCAAGTGCGTTACCAAGTGCCTTCACTTCGGGCGTGTGGAAGACTCGGTTGAGATCAGGAGGACCCGTCACGCGGAAATGATCGCCAGCTTCGATTGATCGGGGCCCTTGCGCACTGAGACGAGCAACATTGTGGTGACGCGCTCATTAAGGGACCGACGGAAACACTGGATTTCACAGGTGTGAATGTATGAGCACTTCCTCTCGTTTCAGTGATTAACCCCAACGTTGAGGCTGACAGTGATGGTTATGTTTGTCGGGCATCGTATTCGGCTCATGTAACGTCGGCTTGCTTTCTTATAAGGATGTACGCTTATGGCGACCATAAAAATAAACGGGGACGACTGCAGGGCCGACGAAGGTGAAAGGCTGCTGGCGGTTCTGGAAAAAAACGGCGTCCGTGTGCCGCATCTCTGCTTTCATCACGCCCTGACGCCGGCTGCGGCCTGCAAGTTGTGCGTCGTGGAAGTCAAGGAAAAAGATAAACCTATCCGCACGCGTCTCTCCTGTGCCGTCAAAGTAACAGACGGTCTGGAGGTCACCACCGAAAGCGCCATGGTCCACCAGATGCGCAACACCGCCATGGGCAACCTGCTGAAGCTGGCCCCTCACTCCGAAGCCATTCACAAAATCGGCAGGGAATACGGATTGAGCACCGGCATCATTCCCGACGGGTGCATTCGCTGCCGCCTGTGCATCCGGGTCTGTTCCGAAATCATCGGCGCCAAAGCGCTCAAAATGACCAAAAGGGAGGGACGCAATTTTGTGGCCCCATCAGAGAACAACGAGTGTATCGGTTGTCTGACCTGCACCAACGTCTGTCCCACCGGTGCCATCCACTCCGAGGACGAGGGCAATGTGCGCACCATTCTCATAAGGGATGAAGTAGTGGGGCGACATACCCTGGAGCGGTGCCAGATCTGCGGCAAATTGTACGCCACCACCAGTTTCCTGGAGCACGTCAAACATAGCGAGGATGGGCACCCGGATGAAAAGACGGTTCACCATCACTGCCCGACGTGCACCAAGCTTTACTACCGCAAAAACATGCGACTGACCCAGCCCAAGTTTGGGAAGAAATAGAAAGGTGAGACTATGACCACTAGCGCCTGCCCGGTTTGCAACACCATCGCGGCTATCAAGGATCCCCTGGATGCGGGTACGGTCAAACAGCCTAGAGCCAGACGCCTGCTGGACGAAATTCTCAGCCTGTTCGAGGACATCGCCTGGGGGATGGCCGGCGAAGATCACCTGGCCGCCATCGGCGGTCTGCTTGACGAACTGGCGGAAAACTGTTCGGACCCCGTTGCCGGTGAGATCAAAAACCGGATCGAGCGGGAACTCAGCACAAACGACGAGGCGTTTCGGAGCCACATCACAACCCAGAACTGTCCAACCGGCGACTGTGTCAAGCTGACCCCCGCCCCGTGCCAGATGGCCTGTCCCGCCGGTATCGATGTGCCCACCTACGTCACCCTCATCGGCATGGGCCGGGATGCGGAGGCCATCGAGGTTATCCGCAGAGACAATCCTTTTCCCTGGGTGTGCGGGCTGGTGTGCACGCGGCCCTGTGAATTCATGTGCGTTCGGGGACGTATCGACAAACCGGTCTCCATCAAATTTCTCAAAGCCTTTGCCGCTGAAAGGGCCCTCTCCGACCGCCAATACCGCAATCCGGAAAAAATGCCGGACAACCATAAAAAAGTCTGCATCATCGGCGCCGGCCCCGGCGGCATGAGTGCGGCCTACTACCTGGCCCTCAAAGGCTACACTGTAAAGGTAATCGAGGCTCTGCCCATGGCCGGCGGCATGACCATGGTAGGCATACCGCGCTACCGCTTGCCCAGAGAAGTCATCGACCGGGAAGTCGCCATGATCGAGGAGCTGGGCGTAGAATTTGTTTTCAACACCCGCTTCGGTGACGACCTGTCCTATGACGACCTGAAAAAGCAGGGTTTCAAAGCCTTTCTTTTCGCCATCGGCGCCCACAAAGCCTACAAGTTGAACATTCCCGGAGAAGACGATTACCCCAAGGTGATCGACGCCATCGATCTGCTGAAAGATGTCGCCCTGGGGCACCGGCACGCCCCCGGGAAAAAGGTCGTCATCATCGGCGGCGGGAATGTCGCCATCGATGCCGCCCGCACCTGCCTTCGCCTGGGAAGCGAAGAAGTGACCATCGCCTACCGCCGTACACGCAAGGAGATGCCTGCAGACGAGGAAGAGGTCGAGCATGCCGAGGAAGAGGGTGTCAAGCTGGCCATGCTCACCATTCCCACGGAAGTAAAGGGGAAAGACGGCGACATCACGGCCCTTCATTGTCTCCAGGCCAAACTGGTTAAAAAGAAAGGTAGCGAGCGCATGTACCCGACCCCCGTCGAAGGCAGTGATTTCGACATAGAGGCCGACGCGATCATTCCGGCCATCGGCCAGTACGTGGACAAGGGTTGCATGCAGTCCATCGACGATGTCGGCTGGACCCGGCGCGGCACCATCCAAGTCAACATGGCCAACATGGCCACCACCCGACCCGACATATTTGCCGTGGGCGACGCCGTGACCGGCCCTGCCACGGTCATCGAGGCTATCGGCGGCGGGAAACGGGCCGCCAACGCCATTGACCGCTACCTTTCCGGCCTGCCGCAGCTCAAAATGCCCCCGGTTCCGGTGCGCCGCGCCGTCGTCGATTTCATCGAGGTGCCTGCCAGCACCAAAATGGTCCTGAAGCGGCCCGAAATGCCGCTGCTGAACATAGAAAGGCGGAGGACGACTTATCAGCAGGTGGAGTTGGGATACTCGGAAAACGTCGTCCGCGAAGAGGCCCGCCGCTGCCTGCGCTGCGATGTGTGCCGACGCTGCGGTGAATGCATCGAGGTCTGCCGCGATAAGATGAAAATCAATGCGCTGCAGATGGGCTATTTCGATTTCGACCACCCCGTGGATACCGATTTCAGGTCCACCCAGGAGCGCTGCATCACCTGCGGGGCCTGTGCCGAAAACTGCCCCAACAACGCCATGCGCATAGAGGACAGGGACGGTGAAAGGGTGCTTACGCTGTGCGGCACCGTATTGAACCGCCAGAAACTCGTGCTGTGCAGTTCATGCGGCGCGGTCATCGGCCCGGCAAAATACCTGGACTACATCGGTAAAAGGTTGAAACATACCGCCGACCAGGTGGGCGTGGAGGAGACCCTCTGCACGCAGTGCGCGCGGAAAAGGGGCATCCAGGCCGGCGGAATACCGGCGCACCATGTCTGACCCCGGCCCGGTTGCGCCGTCTGAATGCGGCATACGCGGTGTTCTGCAGAAAATAATTGGCGCCTGAGGCTCGAGAGATTTCCCGGAGGGTCAAAGGGCGGAAATCACCTCTGTAGCGGCCGCCTCGCCACTTACTGATGAAAGACAAACGTGGAGTCAAGGAGTCTATCGATGCAATTCCGAAAAGGGCAGCGTGTGGAAGTATACCGCAAGTCAGACGATGAGGGTTGGGAAAACTACATGGACGATTACGTGGGGTGTCACGGCATCATTACCGACCCGGATACCGCCATTAACGACCCGGATGCCCTGGTGGAAGTCAGCCTGGAAGACAAGGGAACCCACCGGTTGCCCCAGGACTGCCTGCGCCTTCTCGATGACTGAATCGAACGACGCGCTTCGATCACTGCCCCTTCTGTCATCGATACGCGGCCTGCAGCATCCCCGTACGGACCTGCGGTGCGTACTGGAACAGTTGGCGGAGATCCTTGATAAAGACCGGTCATGGTCCAGGGCGGAAATCTTCCGGGCCGGTGAAATGCTCCTCCGGTGGCGGGAATCGGCATCCCGGCGGGGTCTTTGGGACGCACCGCCGGTCATGATGACGACGACCCTGGATGATGCCATCGGCCAGGGCCTGCAGATCATTCACCTTTTCGGTAACCTGGCCGGTCTCGACGTGCGGCCGCTGGGCCTGATGCAATCCCCCGAAGCGATCATCGCCGCATGCCGCCAAGCCCGCCCGGAGATGCTGGGGCTGACGGTCCTGCAGTTCCATTCCGAAGAGATCCTGTGTGAGATCGCGGACCAACTGCGGCCCGCGACGCGGGTCATCGCAGGCGGACCGATCTTCAAATCCATGGCTCCGCAGGCATTGGAAGGTAAAGGCTATCTTGTATTGAACCATATCAGACACTTTATCGATTTTCTTTTGAGGTTTCCCCATGCCGATTATCCAGGCAGGCAAGATCAAACTTTATTATGAGGAAAGCGGCGGCGGTGAAGCCGGTGCGGTCGTACTGATCCGCGGCCAGGGGACCCAGATGGTTCACTGGCCGGCAACGTTTTACGACGCTTTTGCGGCCTGTGGGTACCGGACGGTCCGTTTCGACAACCGCGACACCGGGCTGTCTCAAAAGTTCGACCACATCGGCGATGCGGAACTGGCGGCCATCCGCAGAAAGATTGCGGCCGGGGAGGCGTTCGATCCACCGTACACGCTGGACGACATGGCGCTGGACGTCATACACCTGATGGATGCCCTGGACATTGCGAAAGCCCACATCGCCGGCATCTCCATGGGCGGCTTCATTTCCCAGGTTCTGGCGGCCAAATACCCGTCGCGGGTCGCCTCCATGACATCCATCATGTCGTCCAGCGGAGGAAATCTGGACCCGCAGCTCATCGACCGCCTGTGGTCACAAAGGGTTTCCAGGGAAACCTACATCCAGGAATGGGTCGAATACATACGCACCTTCGGCAGCCCGAAATACGCCGCCGGTGACGCCCACTCCCGGGAGGCGGCTGCTGCCGCTTACGATCGCTGCTATTCACCTGACGGCGCCAACCGTCAGCTTTTGGCAATCTTTTCGGCCGGGGGGATGGGCCTTCCATCCCTGGTAAGAACGATTGCTGTGCCGGCCCTGGTGGTGCACGGTAGCGACGACGGGTTGATTCCCCCTGAGAAGGGAAGGGAAACCGCCGAACTGATTCCCAACGCCACCTTCAGGCTGGTCGAAGGCATGGGCCACGACACGCCCCCCGACCTGGGACCACCGCTGGCCGACATCGTGCTGGCGCACATGCACGCCGTTGAAAGCAGCTGAGCATGGCGGCCTTTAAAAAAGCAATCCACTAAGGCCACAGTTCAAATGACCGAACCATGTGTTTAAAAAATAAACTTGACTTTTAACGATTTTCAGCTAATCATTCGTCTCGTTCTTATTAAGCATTATGTCGCATTAGGATTGCCAGGACTTGAAAACAATGCACCCCATCGTTATTCGAATCACTACCAGGCGAACGACCAAGCGGATGACCCGCAGACAGCGGTGTCGGTTCGAGTAGCGGCCTTAGCGACAGAACAGCGATAACATCGAAAGCCCCTTTGAACCGATCCAGGGTTCAAAGGGGCTTTTCACTTTTACACAACGGGGCGGTTGCCGGAAAAAGGAGAAAGACAATGAAAAAAGTTGGCATTATCGGATGGAGGGGAATGGTCGGCTCGGTTCTCATGGAGCGCATGCTGGCGGAAAACGATTTTGCGGAATTTGAACCGTTATTCTTTTCCACCTCCCAGGCAGGCCATCCGGGACCGGACATCGGCCGGGGAGTGGCGCCGGTGGCGGATGCCAACGATCTCGGATTGCTTGCAACCATGGACATCCTGGTGTCCTGCCAGGGCGGCGGCTATACCCAGGAATGCCATCCTGCGCTGCGCCAAAACGGCTGGCAGGGATACTGGATCGACGCCGCTTCCACCCTGCGCTTGGAAGCGAACAGCGTCATCGTGCTGGACCCGGTCAACCGCCGGATGATCGACAACGCGTTGTCCGACGGCGTAAAGAACTTTGTCGGCGGCAACTGCACGGTTTCGCTGATGCTCATGGCGCTGGGGGGCCTGTTCGAAAACGACCTGATCGACTGGATGACCACCATGACCTACCAGGCCGCATCGGGCGCCGGCGCCAACAACATGCGCGAACTGGTCTCCCAGATGCATACGATCGGGCAGGCATCCGCCGGGCTGCTGGGCGATCCGTCGGGAGCCATCCAGGATCTGGACCGGCGGGTGACTGCCACCCTTCGGCGGGATGATTTCCCCACGGACCATTTCGGAGCGCCCCTTGCCGCCAGCCTGATACCCTGGATCGACCGACCCATGGAAAACGGCCAGACCCGCGAGGAATGGAAGGGTATCGCCGAAACCAACAAAATAATCGGCAGGCAGAACAATCCCATCCCCATCGACGGTCAATGCGTACGCATCGGCGCCATGCGGTGCCACAGCCAGGCCTTCACGCTCAAGCTGAACAGAGACCTGCCGCTGGATGAGATCGAGGGCATCATCGCGGCCCACAACGAGTGGGTGCGGGTCGTCCCCAACCAGAAAGAGATCACCATGCAGGAACTCACGCCGGCCAAGGTTAGCGGGACCCTGACGGTTCCCGTGGGCAGGATCCGCAAGCTGAACCTGGGCGCTGAATATCTCACGGCCTTTTCCGTGGGAGACCAGCTGTTGTGGGGAGCGGCGGAGCCCTTGAGGAGGATGCTGAGGATATTGTTGGAGAGTTGAATGCTGCAATTAGGGAGGCATCAAATCTTCAGGGGTGATGAAATCGACCACCTTCGGATAAAGCCGAAGGCTTGGAATCCAAGGATCCGAGGGGTCCAGGGGCCAAGTGAAGGCTCTTTGCTCTTAGCTTTTGGCAGCCGTCGGCTAAGCGCTTATTTCTCACTCGAATCCTTGAACCCTTGAATCCTCGGATCCTGGTAGTATACTGTCGAATAAGAAAAAATTTAAACCTGTCGTCGACAAATCATCCCATAATTAGTTTCGCCAGCGCCTCGTAAGACTGCGCGCCCACCAGGCGGCGGCCATCGGCCAGAAAGGTCGGCACGGCCGTGATGCCTCTGGCGCGTGCTTCCTGCCAATCCCGGTCCACCTCGCGTTTATAGGTCCTTTCCTTGTACACGCGCCGCGCGACCGCCCCGTCCAGGTTGACGGATACGGCAATATCGGCCAGCAGGTCGACGCTGGCGAGGTTTTTACCGTCGACGAAATAGGCTTCGAACGCGGCCCTGTGAAAAGCGTCTCCCCTGCCCTCTTCTTCGGCCCACTTGCCGAGTTCCTGGGCCATGCGGCTGTTGTAGGTCATTTTGCGACTCCCAAAGGGAAGCCCGAGGCCGTCGGCCACCCCTTTGAGGTGTCGCATCACCTCGTCGATGTCGAAGTTGCGCCCACTGAACAGCTTTTCCAGCGAAACGCCCCTCTCGGGTGTCTCGGGGTGCAGGGGAAAAGCCAGCCACTCGATCTCCACGTCATGATTTTTCTTCAACTGGTCAACACGCCCGATGCTGAAATAGCACCAGGGTCAGACGTAGTCGGAAAATATTTCAAGTCTTTTCATATTATTATCTCACCTCATTGCTCGTTTGGTCGCAAGTATACTGATAATCACAAAAAGATATATCGTCAACCACTATCCATTCCCTCCATACACATTGATTTTAATAGATACTATGCTATAACCCAAGCGTGATACACTGGGAATTCCAATATCGAATATCTGCGTCCTAAACAATTTCAAATGACCCCATAACCAAATAATGAAATGGCCAGAAGGATAAAAGCGATTTCGTTAACTGCCCTGCGGTTACGTTTTGAATACTTGAATATTTCGTGATAAGGGATCTTGACTTTTTCCACCGGTAACGCCTGGAGATACAAATTGATCAGCATAGACAAATCCAAACAGAAAAAAATCCACACCCGACGCATCGACATGGCGACTTACGAAAAGGACGACCGCTCCATTGTCGTGGAAGGCGTGCTGCACGACGAACGCCTGGTGGAGGTTTACCGGCCCACGGGAGAGAAGACAGGTGCGGGGCCGATTCATCACATGGTCATCCGCATGCAGGTGGGCCGCGCGAACCTGGTCATCGAAGCGATCGATGTGGAGATTGGAACCGCACCCCATGAAGCGTGCCGTGAAGCGCTCGATTCGCTCAAACCGGTCATCGGCATGCCCATTGCCGCCGGCTTTACCGCCCGCATCAAGGAAATTGTCGGCGGCGCCAACGGGTGCGCTCACCTGGTGGCCCTTTTGAATGCCATGGCGCCGGCGGCCTTACAGGGCGCCTGGAATGCCCTGGCCCGTACGCCCATGAATCCCGGACACCTGGCGGCAGCCGTGGAAAGGATCAAGGACACCTGCATGCTGTGGCGCGAAGACGGCGTGTTGATGAAGGAATACCAGGAAAAACTTTTTCCATCTGAACCTTAACATTGCACTATTTTTTTTAAAGGAGGGACGAGTGGGACCACTGCAAGGCATTAAAATCATCGAGGTCGGCGGCATCGGGCCGGGACCTTTCTGCGGCATGATGCTTTCCGACATGGGGGCCGACATCGTACGCCTCGAGCGTCTGGGAGCAACGGCAAGAATACAACCGAAATTCGACATCCTCACCCGCAACCGCCGCTCGATCTCCATCGACCTTCGCAAACCCGAAGGTGTGGCCGCCACGCTCAAAATAATCGAACAGGTGGACGCCCTGCAGGAAGGGTTCCGGCCCGGCGTCATGGAAAAACTGGGACTGGGACCGGACGTCTGTCTCGCGAGAAACCCGAAGCTGGTCTACGGACGCATGACCGGATGGGGTCAGGAAGGACCGCTGGCAAAGACGGCGGGACACGACATCAACTACATATCCCTGACGGGCGCCCTGCATGCCGTCGGCAGAGAAGGCGGCAAACCCGTGCCGCCCCTCAACCTGGTGGGTGATTTCGGCGGCGGAGGCATGCTGCTGGCCTTCGGCATGGTCTGCGCCCTGTTCGAAGCACTGAAATCCGGCCAGGGACAGGTGGTCGACGCCGCCATGGTCGATGGTTCCGCCGCGCTCATGACCATGATGTACGGCATGAAAGCGGCGGGATTCTGGAAGGATCGCCGTGGCGTCAACATGCTCGACACCGGGGCTCATTTTTACGATACGTATGAAACGGCCGACGGGAAATATATATCCATCGGTTCCATCGAGCCCCAATTTTACGCCCTGCTGTTGGAAAAAGCCGAAATCGACGACCCTGAGTTCAAGCAACAGATGGACGTCACCAAATGGCCCGAGCTGAAAGTGAAGCTGGAAGCCCTGTTCAAAACAAAAACACGCGAAGCGTGGTGCGCAATCATGGAGACGACCGACATCTGTTTTGCGCCTGTGCTCTCCATGGACGAGGCGCCGCGACATCCCCACATCAAGCAAAGAAACACCTTTGTCGATGTGGACGGCGTCATTCAGCCGGCCCCTGCCCCAAGGTTTTCCCGGACGAAGCCGGAACTGAAAGGCACGCCGCGGGTACCCGGTGAGGACACAAAAAGCGTCCTGGCGGATTTCGGCTTCGGCCCGGACGAGATAAAAGGGTTGGAAGACGCCGAAGTAGTCGACTGAACCATCAAGACACAAAGGGTATTGGCCCCTGGTTCCTTAAACCGTTCACCGAGCAAGAGATCAGAGGCGGGGATTAAGATGAACGCCCAACATCGAACGTCGAACATCGAACGATTGGCTATTTGCTTTTGGCTGATTGCCCGGGAAACCTGAATGCAGTAAGCGAATAAACCACATCCGACGAATGAGATATCGAAAACCGTATGATGCCCGCCGGAAGGGAAAGAGAACATACCGCCGGGGCAGATATCGCCCGCCCCAAAAGGAAATCAATTTCAGACCGGGCGCCGATCCCGGTCTGAAAAACATATTTGCAGAAATCGGCGTCCCCGCCAGGCGGCCCTTCGAACCGGACCCCTACCAAATCAAGGCCATCGAGGCGGTCTTGTATTCCGACTGTCTGGTGACGGCCCCTACCGGCGCCGGGAAAACGTGGATCGCCGAACAGGCCATCAAAGACGTACACAGCAAGGGCGGCAAATCCTGGTATGCGACGCCCCTGAAGGCCTTGACCAACGCCAAGTTGACTGAATTTTCGGCCGCATTCGGGGCCTCACAAGTCGGCATTCTCACGGGCGACCGCAAAGAAAATGCGGACGCCTCCATTATCGTCGGCACCACCGAAATCCTGCGCAACCAGCTGTACGACGCCATGCACACCGGCTTTTCGCTGGATACTGATTTCGTTGTTCTGGACGAAGCCCACTACCTCGGTGACGAAGAACGGGGCGTGGTGTGGGAGGAGATCATGATCTACCTTCCTCAACGCATTCCCCTTCTGCTGTTGTCGGCCACCATCGGCAACGCCCACGAAATAGCCGGCTGGCTGTCGAAAATCCGCAACCGTCAATGCCGCGTTGTCGAGGAATTTGTCCGCCCCGTGCCGCTACACCCCCTGCTTCTGCACCCCAACGGCACCCTGCTTCCGCTGATGGCCAGGGGCAGGGCCGGACTTTCTAAAAAGGTCCGCGGCCTGATGAAATCCAAACAACGCCTTGAAATGGCTCCCCCCGACAAACTGCCGCCCATGGGCGATATTCTGCGCGTGCTGAAGAAATATGACCTGCTGCCCGCCATTTTTTTTCTCAAATCCCGCGCCGACTGCGACCGGTCACTGGAGCTCTGCCGGCAACATATCGACACAGACGTCCAACGCACACAGGACCGGGCACAAATAATCACGGAACTCGGAACCCATTTCCCCCACATCGCCGGGCACCGGCAGCGGAGGGCGCTGGAACTTTTTGCGGTCGGCAGTCACCACAGCGGCCAGCTGCCAGCATGGAAGCTGGTGCTGGAAGAATTGATGAACAAGGGGCTGCTGGATGCCATCTTCGCCACTTCGACGGTGGCGGCGGGCGTTAATTTTCCGGCGCGCAGCGTCGTGTTTTTCAACTCCGACCGCTTCAACGGTTTCGAATTCGTCCCGCTGGACGCGTCCCAGTTCCTCCAGATGACCGGGCGCGCCGGCAGGCGCGGCAAAGACAGAATCGGCTTTGCGCTGGCCGTACCGGGCAAATACCTTGACTTACGCCGCGTCGCCCGCCTGTTCGCCTCTCCGCCCGCCGCTGTCACCAGCAAGATCCAAATCAACTTTCCCATGGTCCTCAATCTTCTGCTATCACACTCACCGGAACAGATCGAGAACCTCCTCGGGCGCTCCTTTGCGGCTTATCGTATGGGCCGCCCTCGCAGGCGCGGCAACGTGCGCGATGCCAGCTTCGATGTCCGGCAGGTTCTGCGTGACGAATTCGTGCACCACCTCGATTTTCTGAAGGAAAGCGGATTCGTGGACGCGTCCGACCGGCTAACTCCGGACGGGCAATGGGCCTCCCAACTGCGTATAGAACAACCCCTGCTGGTGGCGGAAGCACTGAGATCGGGCCTGTTCCCCGACGGGGAACCGCAGCTCTTCGCCGCTGTGATGGCCGCATTTGTCGGCGAGAAGGAAAGCGAAGAACGCCTAGACCGGCGCACCTGGCCCAAGAACCTGATAACCTCGGTACTGCGGATAAAAAAAGGATTGACCAGTTTTGCCAGGCACCTGGCCTTCAGCGGCTTTCCCGTGCGCCCGCTTTCCGTTCAAGGAGCTGCGGCCGTTCATTCCTGGGCCCGGGAAGAGGATTGGAAAAAGATCGTACAGCGCTTCCGGATAGCGGACGGGGACTTCGCCATGCTGATCATGCGCACCGCAGACAACCTGCGGCACATCGGTTCACTCGGCAACCCCTTTCCGCAAGCTGCCGCCACCGCCCTGGAAGCCATCGACCTGATCGTGAAACCACCGGTGATGCCGTAGTGCCCGTCCACAAAACCATTTCCCCGCGAGTTTCCCTGTATCGATTGTCATGCGTGTGTTCCGACGGAGGTGCCATGCCCCATGTGGAATTGCTGTCCTGCGCCGAAAAAGTCGATACTGTATAACGCCGGCATCATTCACCCCCGTCCTGAGGGCGGAGTCCTCCGGCGCGGTTTTCTAAACCCTCCCCCCCCGCCGTTTGATCTCCTCCACCAGGACCAGTTCGCCGAGTTGGTTCGGCAGGCACATGACCGCCCTGCCCCGATTGATCTTCGCGATTGTGTGGGTGAATTCCACCAGCACCGGGTTGTCGTCCAGCATGAAGGTTTCGATGTTCATCCCCATAGCCGTGACCTTGCGCACCTCGGCCAGGGTCGCCCTGCAGGCATTGGGGCTCAACCCGAACATGGATTCCGGAAGTTCGACGTAGAGCTTGTCTTCCAGATAATAGGCGGTGGGCTGACCATCGGTGATGACAATCACCCGGTTGTTGCGGTTGCCGCTCTTCCTGATGAGCTGCATGGCGAGCCGCAGCCCCCCCTGAAGGTTGGTGTAGGGGGCCTGGGCGTCCCACACGGAAAGAGCCAGCTCGTTGCCTTTGAGCTCACGGGCTTCGGTTGAAAACCCGACCGCGTGGAACCTGTCCTTGGGGAAGCGGGTGCGAATGTAGTGGCCCAAGGCCAGGGCCACTTTTTTCCCGGCTGCGAACCGGCCCTCCCAGGACATGGACCACGAGAGGTCCAGAAGGACCACGGTCGTCGATGTGACAAGCTGCTCCCTTTCGCGAACGCGAATGTCTTCGGGGGACAGCTCGACAGTACCGCCTGAGAGGTGACTGCGGGTCACGGCCCCTAAAATGGTGCGGTTGATGTCCAGGTCGAACCGGTCGCCGTATTCATACGGCCGCGATGAATCCGGTTCCACTTCTCCGGTCTGGGGAGCATTTCCCGGCTGCCTGCCCTGCCTGTCTTTCCTGATGTGGTGGTACAACTTACCGAAAGCCGTCTCTCCCAGCACCCGCATGCCCCTGGGCGTCATGCCGACCCCTTTGCTTCCGTCCAGGTCCGCCACCCCTTCCTCTGAAAGGAGACCGGGCAGTTGGAGCAGGATGTTGAGGGATCGCCCGGCCCTGTCTCCCAAAACCCTGCGGAAGTCCTCCGGATCTATGTTGGATATGTTGCCGCTCATGAGCCGCTGCTGCACCTGTTCGATGGCATGAAACCGGCGCATCAGCTCGACGGCATGGTCGAAATCCAGTGCCTCCTCCCCCCTGAACTTTTCGCCGAATTCGCCGTAAAAACGATACAGGTCGAGAATGTCGTTTTCCCGATGGCGCCATTGAGCAAGAAGGTCCCGGCTTTCAGGGTTTTCGAAATCGAATGAGGAGAGCGTTTTCAACTTTTCCATCAGCCCGGGAGGCAGGGATGCATAGTCCGGAAGCGGGGGTCGCCCTTGCCGGGCCCGGGTTGCGGCTTCATCGGCCAAAAGGAACCGGAGGTCATCCATGGGTTTGTCGAAAGCGGACTCCAGGTTGTATCGGGAGAAAAGGTCGTTTTTCTTTTTTTCGAGCTCTGCAATCATTTCGGAAAGCCCCATTACCCTGAAGTTCATGCCCGCCATTGGAAATCCTTCCCAGAACATCCGTGCCAGGGACATGTTGGGGCTCATGCCTTTCATGATGTTCTCCATGAACTGGTCGACAACGTCCTTCTTGTTCAGGCTGAAGGGCTCCTGGGTGCCGTCCCATTTTTTATAGACAAAGAGTTTCATGCGAGATTCAGGTATAAACTATCCTTCTGTGCTCCACCTCCCTGTTGAGTTTCCCGGAAAGATGAAGCCCTTCCAGGATAAACTCGATGGCCGCTGCCGCCTGGCCTGGATCGTCCGAGGACACCAGGGATTCGACGGCCTCCTTCAACCCGCCGATGACCTTGTACCCCTCCAAATAATTTTCCGAAGGCTGATCGCTGGATATTTCGGCGGTCATGCCTTTTTCAAAGGATGCGACAATGGATTGCAGGCCCTCCGCATCGAAGTGCTCGTCGAACACGATTTTAATTGCCGACTTGATGATATTTTCCAGAATTTCATATTGGCTGCTGCCGGGAACCTCGTACTCCATCTCCACTTTTCCGGCGATGGCGGGAAAGGATGCCTCGAGATCCGTAACGCGGGGCACGGCCGTCTTTTCGCCGGTGACGAGACTGCGCTTCAGGGCGTGGCCGGCAACGGCTTCATAGCTCCTGATGGAAACGCGGCAGCTGACCCCGGAGTGCTGGTTGATGTCCTTGCTTTTCCGGGCGTTGAAGGTGATCTGGGTCAGGATTTCCTTCATATAATCCGGTGTTTCAACGGCAACGCCGTCAAGGCGAGGTATGGCCGCCTCCTGGTCCATGATACTGATTTCGTGACGTTTTTCTTTTGGATAGTGGCTTCTTATTTGAACGTCGAAACGGTCTTTTAAGGGAGTGATGATCCTCCCCCTGTTGGTGTAATCCTCTGGGTTGGCCGTGGCAATGATTAATATATCCAGGGGCAGCCTGACCGGGAAACCCTTGATCTGGAAATCGCTTTCTTCCATGATATTGAAAAAGGCAACCTGTATCTTCTCTGCCAGGTCGGGAAGTTCATTGATGGCGAATATGCCCCGGTGGGCGCGCGGCACGAGCCCGAAGTGGATAACCGATTCATCGTCCAGGGTCCTGCCCCGGGCGATCTTTATAGGATCCACTTCACCGATCAGATCGGCCGTGCTCACGTCCGACGTGGCCAGCTTTTCCACAAGACGCCGGTCTTTGGAGATGTAGGTGATCGGTAGATCGTCGCCCATCTGTTCCAGCTTCTCGCGGCACTGCGTGCAAATGGGATCAAAGGGGTTGTCATGAATGGGGCAGCCCTCAATCGCCGGCATTTCATCATCCAGAAAATCGACCATCTGGCGAATGATACGGCTTTTTCCCTGCCCCCTTTCGCCCAGCACGATCATGTTGTGACCGCAAAGGATGGCGTTGACGATACCGGGCAGCACCGTATCGTCGTACCCGAGGATCCCGGGAAACAGCCGTTCGTCGTTTTTCAGTTTTTCGATCAAATTCGACCGCATTTCCTCTCTAATCGAAGGCAGACCGCTGACCCGCTTTTTCAATTCTCCCAATGTGGACGCAGCATCGTAATTTCTCATAGTTCACCCGTTTGAAGTTCCCCGCAGCATACCGCGGTAAATCTGCCCGCTGCAGCGGTTCACGTCGCCTCCCTTTTCAGCGACTTTTCCAAAACCGCCAGTCGCTTCTCCATCTCGTCGTCTTCCATCTCTGCGGCGACATCGACCAGAAAATCCGGTATTTCGATCCGCTGGGGGCATTTTTCCAGACACTCGCCGCAGGCCACGCATTGGGAGGCATAGCCGGGATTGCCGTCGGTAAGCATACCGCTCATACGCATGGCGTAGGTGAATTTGGCCTCGGGCTTGTTGCCGAAAAGGTGCATCTTGTTGTAAACGTCGAATGCGGCGGGAATCCCCACCCCTTCAGGGCAGGGCAGACAATATCCGCA
>JAJDNW010000018.1 GCA_022340465.1 Deltaproteobacteria bacterium
GTCGAATATCTGAGCGGTAAGCTGGAAACGGGCAAACTCTGACGCCCGGCATGCGGCAGGTGAGCTTTTGCGATGCCGGGGGTGGCGGCAAAAAAATAAACCCAGCAACGCTGGGGTAAAGCAGCGGCGCAGCCGCGTCACGTAACAAATGACCGGTCACGGGCCCGCGGAACGCGGGCCCGTGACCGGTCATTTGTTACTATTGGAATTTGATGAAGGTGCTGTTGGACGCTACGATGTCCTCGATGAGTTCCTGGCGGGCCTTTTGACTGTGTTCGATGGCGCATCGCAATCTCAGGGCACAGTGCTTCCGGCAAATGTCGTCTTCGCTGTTGAACTCGCCGATGCAATCCAACCGGTCGTTTATTATTTCGTCATATTCCAGGTGATATATCATTTACGCTTCCTTTAATGTGATCAGGTCGAGCATCTCTGAATGAATGCGGCTATTGGTGGCCAGGATTTCTTTTTTATCGATGGTAAACTGCCGGTTGGAAAAGTCGGTTACCACGGCACCGGCTTCCCGGGCAATGCACACACCGGCCGCGGTATCCCATGGGTGCAGGTTCTGCTCCCAGAAGCCTTCGAAGCGGCCGCATGCCAGATAGCACAGGTCCAGGGCAGCCGAACCGAGCCTCCGGATACCCTGGGCTCTCGACATGCAGGCTTTAAGCCGAGCTTGCAGTTCGGGCATCACTTCCGGCAGGTTATAGGGGAATCCGGTCGCCAACAGGCTGTCGCTTAATCGCGTCTCGGCGGACACGGAAATGGGGCGGTCGTTCAGGAAGGCGCCTTCACCCGCCACGGCCGAAAAGAGCTCCCCGCTGATCGGATTCAGGACGATTCCGATCATGATTTCCCCGTCGCGTTCGAAGGCGATCGATATCGAAAAAATACCCAGTCCGTGGGCAAAGTTCGTGGTCCCGTCGAGGGGGTCGATGATCCATCGGCACCCATCGCCGTTTTGGCGGCTGTCGGCCTGTACCGTTTCCCGGTTTGCCTGCCGGAGGCCGCTTTCTTCGGCCAGGACCGCATGACCGGGAAACCGTTCGAGGATGGTTTCGATAATCACTTTTTCTGAATCGGTATCGGCACGCGTGACCAGGTCGATCGCCCCTTTTTTTCGCACGCCGGGGTCTTTGCCGACATAGGACCGCAGCACGCGCCCCCCGTTGAAGGCTGCCGCTATCCCCGTTCTTTTGATGTAGTCGAGGTCCATATGTGTAGGCCTTTTATATGGTATGGCCTATGGATGTCAACACGATTTAAAGTTGTGCCAGTAGGGTAGGTGGTTAAGTGAGTGTTAGGTATAGGGTGTACGGTGTTCGGTGCAAGGTACCAGGGGCCAAGTCGGCGCAAATTTGCCTTTGGCATTCGGCAAGCCCCGCAGGGTAAAATAAATTTCTCTGCATCCGCCGCGTCTTTGCGGTTAAATTGCTCTTGCTTAAGGCTTCCGACCTCCGGCCTCTGTTTTCACTCGGAGGGTGTCGGCGTGAGGCTTCGTTTTTCCAGCATTGCCTCGAGGGCTTCGATGAGCGGCAGGGTCGTTTTTCTGTTTTTAGCGCAGATGGAAATGCCTCCGATGCTGTTGATCATTTTTTCCATGATTGCTGCGGAAACGAGATCCTGTTTGTTCAGCACCTTCAGAGTCGGGATCCGGTGCAGGTTCAAATCGGCCAGGATGGTTTCCACCGCACCGACCTGCTCCAGGCAGCGTGGGTTGCTGACGTCGATCACATGCAAGAGGATGTCGGCGTTTTCAAGCTCTTCCAGCGTGGCGCGAAAGGCTACCTTCAGATCTTCAGGCAGGTCCTGTATGAAACCCACTGTATCGGTGATGATCACTTGCGTGTCGCGGGGGAAGCGCAGGCGTCGGCTCGATGGGTCCAGAGTGGCGAAGAGGCGCTTTTCCGCCAGCAGGTGGCTTTTGGTCAAGGTGTTCAGCAGCGTGGATTTGCCTGCGTTGGTGTAACCGACGATGGAAATAATCGGCAAATCCCGTTTGGCGCGCTTTGCCTTGCGCTGGTGCCTCTGTTTGCGAACCAGGTCCAGGGAGCTTTCCAATTGGGCGATTCGGGTTCTGGCCCTTCGACGGTTGATTTCCAGCTTGGTTTCGCCCGGCCCCCTGCCGCCGATGCCGCCCGTCAGGCGCGACATGGCGGTGTTTTTCGTCACCAGGCGCGGCAGCAGGTATTTGAGCTGAGCCAGCTCCACCTGCAGCTTGCCTTCCCTTGTGCGGGCGCGCTGTGCGAAGATGTCCAGGATGAGCTGCGTTCGGTCGATCACTTTCATCTCGATTCGATCCGTGATGGACCTGATTTGAGACGGGTTGAGTTCCTGATCGAAAACGATGAGGCTGGCTCCCTTTTGGAGTGCCAGGATAGTGAGTTCTTGAAGCTTTCCCGAACCCAATAAAAATTTGCCGTCGACGGCTCGTCGCTGTTGGAGAACCTTGTCAACCACTTGCATGCCGCCGGAGCCGACGAGTTCTTCCAGTTCGTCCAGAGCGTCTTCGGCCTTTCCCCTGGAAGCTGTCGTCACGCTGACCAGCAAGGCCCGTTCGGTCTGCGGTTCCGTGGTCAGTTGCTCACCCGTTTGTGCAAGTTCCGATTCGAGAGAGCTGATCAGTTCGTCGCAACCGATGTCTGTTTGACCGGGTTCGATGGGGTCGAGAAGACGATAGGGGGGCCCTTCGGTTTTGCCGGGGAGGATGTGGCTTATGTGCAGCTTGCCGGGGAGCCCGTCGGCATTCACGGTTATCGCCGCCATGAGGTCGAGGCGCATCAAAACCAGGTCGTTGAGATCATCGCGGGTAAGTGCCTGGCTGTCAAGATGGGTGTGAACACAACGGACGCCTTTCAGACGATCGGGGGCCGTCCGGTATTCACGCATCTGGGGGATAACGATGGCGTGATGATTACCGATGATGACTGCGGCAACCCGTCCCTTGCGGTCGATGAGCAGACCGATCTGTCGATTGACTTCACGGGACAGGCGGCTTAGATCTCGACCGAGCTCCGGCGTCAGGACAAGGTGTGGCGGCGTACGCCGGCGGTAAAGGTTTTCCAAGCGCCGTATCTGATTTTTTTTAAGCCCTTTCGGGTTACCGTGTAATCGTTTCATGCGTAACAACGCCGCAGGCGGTGGTGATCCCCGGCGGGGTTATTGTTTGATGTACTTGTCGTCGGCAAGGTCTTCGAAGCGGGTGTAGGTATTGATGAATGCCAGTTTGATATCGCCGGTGGGTCCGTTTCTCTGCTTTTTCAGAAGGAGTTCCGCAATGCCTTTGTTGGGGTTGTTCTCTTCCTTGTTGTAGACGTCATCCCGGTAGATGAAAAGCACCACATCGGCATCTTGTTCCAGTGCTCCGGATTCCCTCAGGTCTGAAAGCTGGGGCCTTTTGTCGTGGCGTTCCTCCAGCTTTCTGTTTAACTGGGAGAGCGCCACAACCGGTATGTCCAGCTCCTTGGCCAGCGCCTTGAGGCCCCGTGAAATTTCCGATATTTCGAGGTCGCGTCTTTCGGCGGAAGCTCGCCCTTTCATCAGCTGCAGGTAGTCGATGATAACCAGGCCGATGTTCTTGTCCATTTTCAGCCTGCGCGCCTTGGCCCTGATGGACATGGCCGAAAGGTCCGGAGAATCGTCGATATAGATGTCGGCATCCGACAAGACCTCGGCCGCATTGGTAAGGCTGAGCCAATGGTCCTTGCTGAAGAACCCGCTTCTGATTCGGGAGGAATCGATTCTGGCTTCGGCGCAGAGGAGCCGCATGGAGAGCTGCTCTTTGGACATCTCGATGGAAAAGATGGCCACGGGCGTTTTGGCATTGACGGCCGCGTTGCGGGCGATGTTGAGGGCCAGGGCGGTTTTACCCATGCTGGGGCGGGCAGCCAGGATGATCAGGTCGGAATTCTGAAAACCCGAAGTGAGGTTGTCGAGCCGGCTGAAGCCCGTCGAAACGCCGGTGACAAGGGTTTTTTGACCCTGCCGTTCCTCCAGCGTATCGATGCTCTGCCCGATAATTTCGGACAGCGCGTGAAACGACTTTTTGTTCTTGTTGCCGGCGATTTCGAAAACTGCTTTTTCGGCGAAGTCAATGACGTCGTCGACATCCCCCCGGTCTTCGAAACAACGGGCGGCAATTGCGTTGGCGCTTTCGATGAGCTGCCTGAGGGAAGCCTTGTCCCGGATGATCCTGGCATAATGCTGGGCGTTTATGGCCAGTGGCGCCGTATTCACGAGTTTTGCCAGGTAGGTGGCGCCCCCTATTTCTTCAAGTTGGCCTTTTTCCTTCAGGATATTTGCCAGGGTAACCAGGTCTACCGGTTCACTTTTGGCAAACAGTTCGGTGATGGCGGCAAACATTTTGGCGTGGGCCGACCGGTAGAAATCCTCCGGTGACAGCGTCTCCAACACGTCCAGGAGCGTGCTGTTGTCCAACAGAATGGCACTGAGAACCGACTCTTCGGCTTCGAGATTCTGGGGTGGAACTTTATGGAGGGCAGGGTCCTTGTCCATAGTTATCTTTATCCGAAAATCGTGGAACACGATTTTATTCGGGTACGATCTCCACGGTAATTTCGGGTTCGACCTCCTTGTACACGCGGATGGGAACTTTATGGGTACCGATGGTTTTGATCGGTTCCGTTAGCAGCACCATGCGTTTTTCGACGTCGACCCCCTGCTCGTTGAGCGATTTGATAATATCGCGGACGGTAATCGAGCCGTAAAGGCGGTCCTCTTCACTGACCTTGGCTGTGATTTTGCACGCCACGTTCGTCAGGCGTTCGGCCATCTCCTCGGCCAACTTCTTTTCCTTGGCAATCTGCAGTTCGAATTTGGCCTTTTCCTGCGCCAATACGTTCCTGTTTTCGGGAGTGGCAAGCACGGCCTTGTTTTGGGGCAGCAGGTAATTTCGGGCATACCCTTTGGCGACGCTGACTTCGCTGCCGATGATACCCAGCGAATCAATGGTTTCTTTTAAAATGACTTTCATTTTTTAACCTCCGTTATCGTAACATTATTGATGTCCCATGCGGGGAATGGGGAAAATCCCTCTTCTAACGGCGAAGGGTTCAGTTTATCATGTACTACACATTGTTTTCGCTATTCAGTTTTCTGAAATTGAGCCACATGTCGAAAACTCCCAGACCGATAATCAGCAGCAGAAAAATTTGCTGCAGCGCGATCAGGCTGTAAAGAAACAACCGCAACCCCTTCGGGAACCGCTTTTTTTCAAAATAGTAGGAGACCACGGCAATTCCCTGCATGAAATACACCGTCAGAAGGATCAGCAAACCGTTGAGTCCTATCATTTTTATGCCGACTGCCGGCACCATCAGCAGGCCGCCGCAGCAGATCAGGACCCAAATAAGTGGGTCCGGGGCTTTCCAGCGATTGAGGGCGCCGAAATTCGGGAAAAAAATACCTTTCTGCACCATGACGGCCCTTGCCAGCAACACATTGACCCACGCTACGAACAGCGTCGAACAGACCACCATGGCCGGGATGATTCTTACCAGCACCCACTGTATCTTATCGAGAGAGTTCGACAGATTTACCAGTGCCTCTTCCGGAACCCCCATGCTTTCGTAGAGGGACATGGTCAGTTTGAGATTTTCGGCGATGTAAGCAGATACAAGCGAGCCTATGCTTTTACCGCTGATATTGGCGTAAAGGAGCACACCCGCCAAGGCGCAGAGCAGTACGGTGGCGCAGGCGTACACGACCGTCTTGTCCACGGACAGATCCATGGACAGGAACTCTCCCAGCACAAACCCGAGCAGCAGCAGTTCCAGGAAGAAGGCATGGTCCATGGAAATGCCGCCCAGCAGGGCCGTCATGATGAAAAAGGCCGCCGCCGGAACGGCTAAACCTAATTTTCTACCCAGCTTGGTTCGATAAAACAGGGTCGGCAGAGGGACAAAAAGCGCACAAAAGAAACCAATGAGCGGCAGATAACTGGTGACCGCCAAAAAAAGGACCGTAATTATGGTTCCTGTGGTGATATCCTTTGCCGCACCACCACTCACCGCCCGGGGCAATGTCTTTTTCTCCTGCTAGATTGTCTGGCAGTCATGGGGTATTAGTGATCCAATGTGCCCACATAAGGAAGAAGGGCTATAGTCCGTGCCCGTTTGATGGCATGGGTAAGGGCCCTCTGGTGTTTGGCGCATGTGCCCGATATTCTTCTGGGGATGATTTTTCCACGCTCGGTAATAAAATACCGTAGCAATTTCTGATCCTTATAGTCGATGTCGATGCTCGAATCGGCACAAAAGCGGCATACTTTTCTGCGATGGTACACCCGTCTTTTCTTTTTTATATTGCGGCCGCGAGTGCGTTTCTGGGTATTGTAAGCTGCCATTTATCTACTCCTCTTCCTTGCTGTCGGTTGGTGTGGTCGATGCTTCAACTGTGTCGGATTCCGCTGCTTCCGCGGTCTCTTCCTCTGCCTCGGTGGTTTCTGCCGGAGCCGCTTCGGCTTCGGCTTCGGCCTTGGCTTCCGCTTCGGCTTCGGCCTTGGCTTCCGCTTCGGCCTTGGCCTTGGCCTCCGCTTCGGCTATGGCTTCGGCTTCGGCCTTGGCTTTGGCTTCGGCTTCCTCCATTTCCACTTTTACGGCATCGAGATCCACATCCTTATCGAGAACGACCGTCATGTATTTCAATACCCGGTCGTCAATGCGAAAGGAGCGTTCCATTTCGTCGACCAGGGCACCATCACCGCACAGGTCGAGGCACATGTAGTAGCCGCGCGATTTCTTTTTGATGTCGTAGGCCAGTTTGCGCATGCCCCACTCGTCTAGTTTTACCAGAAAACCGTTTTGCGCGGGGATCAGCTGGGTGAGTCGTTCGATTACGGGAGTCCTGCCTTCTTCGGAAAGGTCGGGATCCAGAATGGCGATTGTTTCGTACCTTCTCATACTGCCTCCTTTTGGATGTAAAGCCCCGACGCCGATTTGAAATCAAATGCATTCAATGCGTTGTCGGAGCAAGGATATGTAAAAACGTTCCCATGGGAACTAAAAATGATATATATATTGGCTCTGTGACGCATTTGTCAAGGAAATTATTGGCATAATGTCGTCTATCTTTGCTTATAGGGATTGGACATCCCGTCAGGCTGTCTTTTCCAGCGCCGGTGTATCCAAAACCACAACTCAGGGTGTGCGTAAATAATTCGCTGTACGGCATTCGCCTGATTCTGATTGTTGATGGCAATCTCTTTTTTCGGATCTCCCGGGCAGGCCTCCCAGGCCACTTCCTCGGTAATCACCACCTCGAAGCGATCAATGGCCTTCTGGTAGCTGTATCCGACAATGACGGCCGCACCGGTTCTGCGGGCAAGCATGGCAGGCGCTGTAACCGACATCGCCGGTCTCCCCATCCAATCGATGAACGTGCCGTATTTGGCCGTCATGTTCTGGTCGATCGCCATGCCGATGGCCTCGCCGCTCCTTATGCCTCGCAATATCCTGATGGCCGAGTCCTTGTAGTTGATAGGGCTGACATTCATCGCTCTGCGCGAGTCCAGGACCAACTTGTTGATCACGGGATTTTTTATTTTCTTGCCGACGAAACCTAACGGATACCCGCACATTCCCAATTTCCCGCCAACGAGTTCCATCATTCCGATATGCCCGGAAACCAATATGACCCCTTTTTTGCGATTAAAGGCATCCTTTATGATCTCTTCGTTTTTCCAGTCCCAGTTGTTTTGCCAGAAATCCGGCCCCATATACGGCAGCCGCAGGTAGTTAACGATGATTCTGCCTAAATTGAGCAGCGATTCCCTGTAAATGCGCTCCTTTTCGAAAGGCGGCTTGGTTTCGCCATAGACGATGTCCAGGTTGGTCATGGCGACATCCCGGCGTAATTTCAGCCCGTAAAGTAAATTGCCGATGCCCGTACCCACACGGTAAGCCGTTTTCCAAGAAAGGCTCTGCGCCCATTTGAGGAGTATGTTGAGGAGTAACTTTGTAAAATAATACCCTTCAACCTCTGTCGTTTGCGAGTGCTTGCGCGTATACGCCGCCACGTTTTCAAACGGAGCAGGATAAGAATCGAACCACATGTTTTTATTCGCTTTTTTGTCCGTTTCCATAATCGTGGTATCAATTTGTGATGGACGCGATTTCAATTCACCGATAATTTAGGACCTAATCTGAGCTCAGCTTGGGTGGAAATATCGCCGATGCCATCCGATCATCACCAGTCTAACGCGGGAGGCACCATTATTGCACGAAATAGTCGGTTTTGAAAAGGTTTACACATCGGTGATATATCAGGAGCCTGATACCCTTTTTGCGTTGGAGATGTCAACACCGAGGCATTGTAGGCTCACTCCAAATCCATAAAAAATCCGAATTTACAAATTCGACAACGTCGTCGCCGTATTCTTTGTAAATTCGGACGGAAAAAGGGTGCTGATACCACGGGACTGTAGGAACATCATCACTTTTCTGACAACGCGATGCTCAATCCAAGCCTCTTTGATTGTGGTCAATCTTTTTTTCGGTTTTTGGTCTAACACCTTTTATAAGCCCTGATCCAAGATATTTTTCCAAATTCCATCTTTCCTGTAAGGTTGTCAAAGAATAATTGTTGACTATTTGGTATTTTGCATTTAGTAATTGGTAAAATACTAAATGCAAACGAATCTATCAGGGGATAAGGCAATGGCCAGATACATGACGATGACGGAGATGGCTCTGGAGAGCCTGAGAAGGTCCATCCTGCGTGGAAAATTGAAACCCGGCACACCGCTGGTCCCGGCCAAACTTGATAAAGAGTTATCATTAAGCCGTGAAGCCATTCGGGATGCGATCCGCCAGATAGTGGGGTATGGGTTGGCGGAAACGATCCCCAACAAGGGCACGTATGTGGCCCAACCGCTGACTTTGGGCGAGTTGGAGATGATCTTTCAATTGCGAATGCACGCCGAGCCGGAAATAGCCGTCTCTGCGCTCAAGCATCTTACCGCCGATCAGGTCACGGAATTGGAGCATCTGGCATCTCAAATGGAAACCTTGTCCGAATCCACGGAAAACTTCGCAGACCATTTTATATTAAACCGGGAGTTTCACCTCAATCTCTATAAACCGGCCGAATGGAGCCATCTGCACCGCTTCATTGCCTTGTGGATCGACCAGATACTGATATTTCGAAGTTGTCTCTATCCAAAAAATATATACAAGGACATCTCCAAATTCAATCAAGAGCACCGCAACATCCTCAAAGCGATTCAGGACAAGGACCCCGCCCAACTCAAAGCCCTGGTTAAATCCAACCTGCAGTCAGGACTCGAAAATATCAGACGCAATTATGCTGATCCATTGCGGCAGCAGATCGATTCAAACAGAAGAAAGGTTAGTTAAGGAGCTGATCCATGCCGAGCAATTGGCCCCTGAAGGGGACGAAAATCGTCGACTGCACCCATATTTTATCGGGTGCCTATGTGCCAGCACGCTGCTCGGAGACCTCGGCGCCGAGGTCATTTAAATTGAGAAAATGGGCACGGGGGATCCGGTGCGTTTGAGTGGTCCGCCGTTTCAAAATGGTGAGAGCGCTTATTTTTTTTCGGTAAATCACAATAAAAAAAGCATTTGCGTCGATCTGAAGCAAAAGGCGGGGATCGATGTCGTTCACCGGCCTGTTGCCCGGGCCGACGTTTTTATGGAAAATTTCCGACCGGGGGTTATGGACCGGTTGGGGTTGGGCTACGAGGCTCTCAAGAAAATAAATCCGGAATTGATACACGGATCTCTCACGGCCTTCGGTCGCAAGGGGCCTTATAAGGACAAACCCGGTTTTGAGTTGATCATTCAGTCCCTTACCGGACTTGTGGACGTCACCAGTCCTCCGGGAGGCCCTCCGGCCAAAATACAGGTCCAGATGGTCGATCTCACCGCCGGTATGGTTTTGGCATACGCGACGCTTGCAGCGCTCTACCACAGACAGGTCAGCGGAAAAGGCCAACGCGTGGAAACTTCCTTGCTGGAATCGACGATTGTTATGCTGGCCAATTTGGCTGGTATTTTCCTGATGTCAGGCAAAGTCCTGACCGGATTGGGATCTAGAAATCCCCAGGCCATGCCCTCGCAGTCATTTAAGACCAAAGATTCCTATGTTTCGGTCGTATTGTCATCCGATCATTGGGGACGATTCTGCAATGCACTGGGACAAACTGAATGGATCGACCATCCGGGCTTCAAAGAGCCCAGTTATCGCGTCACGCACTATGGTGAGATGGAAACCATGATCCAATCGGTAGCCACCACCAAGAACACTGCGGAATGGCTTGAAATTTTCGAAAACCATGAGGTCGCAGCAGCCCCGATCAATACGGTTGAGCAGGCTTTTGAGGATCCCGGCATCTTGGCAACCGGTATGGTTAAAAGCATGAACCATCCGATTGCAGGGGAAATAAGACTCCTCGACAAGCCCTGGCACATGTCGGAAACGCCGGGTGAGTTGAAATTACCGCCCCCACCCCTGGGCTGGCACACATCGGAGGTTCTCACAGCAGCGGGAGTTGAAGCCGAAGAGATTGACAGTCTTAAAAAAGCGAGCGTCATTGACGGGAAGAAAAAAGTACCCGTTTTATAATTCAAGGATCACAAGGAAAGGAGGAACAGGAAAATGAACAGACAACAGAAGAAGATGTCACGACGGGAGTTCGTTAGAACGATGGCAGCCGGTGCAGCCGGAACCATGGTCCTTTCCGTGGGGGTGCCGTCCCTGTTTGCGGCCACACCCCGGCGCGGGGGTGTTGTAAAATGCGGGATGTCGTTTTTGATTCAAACGCCTGATCCGCATCGCCGGAACGGCGCCTGGGCCCGCCAGGATGCCGCCCTGGCGTGGGAAGGATTGGTGGATCCGATTTCTCTGGGGGAACGCTTTCGGATAGCAGCGGAGAAGGGGGCTGAAAACGTTCCCGAGATCAAGCCGATGTTGGCGGACTCCTGGGACATCGAAAACAATGGCGCCCGCTACGTTTTCCATCTTAAAAAAGGCGTCAAATTCCACGACGGCAAGGAATTCGATTCCGGAGACGTCAAGTGGAACTGGGAACGGATCAGGGATCCGGCCCACTTTGCAGCGGCAAGGAAGTCGATGGCGCAATACATTGAATCGATCGAAACCCCGGATCGGTACACGGCAGTGGCCAATCTCACCCAGCCGTATGCCGGTTTTCTGATGGGCAACGCCTGGGTGAACGCGCCGATGATGCCCAAGGACTGCATACCATATGGTAAGAACTTCGGGCAAGGCGACCACAAATCCGACCGGGCCGCACCTCCGGGAACCGGACCGTTTGAGATGGTCGAGTTCAAGCAAAATGACAAGGCCGTCTTCAAAGCCCACAAAGATTACCGTATCCCGGGTCTGCCCTACCTGGATGGAGTCGAATTTTTAGTGGTCAAGGATCAGCCCAGGACCCTGGCACTGAGGTCCGGAGACCTGCACTATATTTATGGTGTGCTCGACGACTACTTCGCGACACTCTTCAAGAACAAAAAACTGTACCAGACATTTGAAGCAGATAATCTGATGTTTTATCCATGGCTGTTTAATGAAACCCTGACAATCTATCTGAACTGCCATCCGACCAAAGGAAATTCGCCTTTCAAAGACGAGAAAGTCCGCCAGGCACTGAGTCTTGCCATCGATCGCAAGGGACTGGCCCAGGCGTTATACGGCAACCGCGGAATTCCGGCAGTTCAGGGGTTTCTGCCAGAAGAGTCCATTTGGGGATTTGATAATATTAAAGTTCCCGCACAGGACATTGCCAAGGCCAAACAACTGCTGAAGGAAGCCGGTTATTCCGATGGACTTGAGGTTGAATTCGCCATTACGCCAACCTTCGGCAAAAACGATCAGATGGCTCAGATTGTACAGCAGATGGTGAGACCGGCAGGATTCCGCGTCAAGATCCTTTCACAAATGGGACTTCAGTACTGGAGTCATCTCGTAAAAATGGACTACCAGATGATGGTATTCCACACGGGCGGCGACGATCCCATGAGCAGATATTACGGTTTTCTGCATACCGACAATACCAAAACAACGCAGGGCTATTCCTTTGGATCGGCTGTCAAGGATCCGGAGATGGACCGTATGCTGGACGACATGGCTGCGGAAATCGACGTCATGAAACGGCGGGAGAAATTCAAGGAAATTGTATTGCGGACCAAAGAAAAAGCCTATTTTCTGCCCTATATGCGTTATGCTCTTGCCAATGGCTGGAGCAAGAAGGTGAAGAATTTCCACCCTGAGAATTACTACATCGCTGAACAGGCATTTAGAGAGGCATGGCTGGAGAGTTAAGTTAGAAATGAGGCGATTTTTAATCCGTCGGTTACTGTACCTGATCCCCACCATGTTCCTGGTGACCATTGCGGTATTTTCGATCCTGCAGTTGATTCCCGGGGACCCGGTGGACGCCATGGTGGAAATCGGGGCCGACGCCGAGGTACGGGAACTCGTTGTCAAGCAGTATGGCTTCGACAAGCCGATCATCGTGCAGTACGGCATTTGGTTGTCCAAAGTAATTCAGGGGGACCTGGGCCGTTCCATCCTCCATGCCCGGCCGGTTGCGGTCATCGTGGGGGAAGCGCTGCCTCTAACGGTCTACCTGGCGATCGGTGGTATGCTCTTCGCACTCCTGTTTTCGTTTCCGCTGGGGATTTTCGCTGCAGTCAAGCGAAAATCCCTGGTGGACTACGCCGCCCAGGTAACGGGATTGATCGGTTTGAGCCTGCCCTCGTTCTGGGCGGGACTCATGTTGATGCTCGTATTTGGCCTGGTTTTGAAATGGTTCCCGATATTCGGCTACGTTTCTCCCGGCGAAAGCATGACGGGATTTCTGCACCACATGTTTTTACCCTCATTTACGCTGGGGATTGAAATGACCGGGGTGCTTACCCGCATGACCCGCTCAACCATGCTGGAGGAGTTGAACAAGGATTATGTCCGCACACATCGGTCTCAGGGGCTGACCGAAGCCGAGATCGTGGGCCGCTTTACCTTAAAGAACGCCATGATTCCGACCCTGACCATTTCTTCCATTCGCTTTGCCATGCTCCTGGGAGGAACGGTGGTCATCGAGCAGATATTTTCCTTACCCGGAATCGGCAACATGATCTATGACGGCATTATGGGCAAGGATTTCCCGATAGTCCAGGGGGGCATCATCATCCTGTCGGCCGCGTTCATCCTGATCAACCTGTTGGTGGACATCATGTACAAGTGGCTGGACCCGAGGATACAACTGGAATAAGCAATGTATGCATCCGCAACAATCACCTATGGCAATGGTTTCAAGGTCCCAGATCGTGACCAAGTACAAGGCGGGGGCGGAATTTAACCTACAGACATACTGAAGTATTTCGAGGCGTTGAATTCCGACGCCAACACAGTAATTGGGTGTTGGTCGCGGTTTTGAAGCCACTTCTAAACATATAAGCGAGCATTATATGACAGGCCCGAACCCGGCAAATCAACAATTGGACAGCACTATCGCCATCACCGATGAATCCACTTTCAAGGGTGCCTTGGTTCGATTGATTATCCGTGTGGGCAAGACGTTCGGCCGCCTGGTGGAATCCCGGATTGCGCTGGTTGGATTGATTATCTGCACCATCGTTGTACTGACGGCCATATTGGCCCCCTGGCTGGCGACCCACGATCCCATTCAGGGAGACTTTTTAAATCTGAAGGCCCCGTCCAGTGCCGAGCACTGGATGGGCACTGACCAACTGGGCCGGGATATCTGGTCACGCCTGGTCTGGGGAGCGCGCAACGCGGTGGTGGTGGCGTTGGTCGTCGTTCCCTTGCAGATGCTGGTTGGCATCGTGTTTGGCGGAATTGCCGGATACTACGGATCCTGGACCGACAATCTGCTCATGCGCATCAACGATGCCATGCTGGCCTTCCCGGGATTGATGCTGTTCATGGCCATCCTGGCTATTCTGGGATCCGGCTTGTGGCCGTGCATTTTGGCATTGATCATCGGGGGGGCGCCCAGTCTGATTCGAATGACCCGGGGACTGGTTATCGCTGAAAGAGAGCGGGACTACGTAAAGGCTTCCACGCTGATGGGCGAAAACGGGTTGTGGATTTTATACCTGCAGATCATTCCCAATGTGTCGTCCCCGTTGATTGTTATGGCCACCGTGCGGCTGGGATATACACTGCTGGTGTTTGCCGGTTTAACATTTCTGGGCTTAGGGCCACCCCCTCCGGAACCCAGCTGGGGTCTCATGCTGAACGAAGCCAGGGACCTGATGGAAACCGCGCCCATGGTGGCTGTGTATCCCGGGATGGCTATATTTTTCACGGTCCTGGGCGCAAACCTGCTGGGGGACGGATTGCGTGATGTTTTCGATCCCCGCTTGTCGGAAAAGTAGTCCAATGATTTGCGGAGACGGGGAGCTATGCAGGACCATTTTTTGTCATTAAAAAAGGTGAGTGTCACATTCGAACTGAGGGCCGGCAAGCTGTATGCGGTCGACCGGGTGAATCTGACATTGGACAAAGGAGAGACCCTGGGCATCGTCGGCGAGTCGGGAAGCGGTAAAAGCGTCATGGCCAAAACCATCAACCGGCTCAATCCGTCGCCGCCTGCCGTTACCACGGGACAGGTGATCCTGGACGATACCGATGTCACCAGCATGTCATCGCCGGAAATGCGCCGGGTACGCGGTTCCCAGGTTGCGATGGTTTTCCAGGAGCCCATGACCAGTCTGAATCCAGTGTTTACCATCGGCCGCCAGATGACTGCCGGCATCAGGAGACACCTGGGTCTTTCAAATAAAGACGCCGACCAGTGGGCGATTGATCATTTAAAGATGGTCGGAATTCCGTCGCCCCGCGAGCGTTTGAAGCAGTATCCCCACGAGCTTTCGGGCGGGATGCGCCAGCGGGTAATGATCGCCATGGCCATTTGCTGCAACCCGTCACTTCTGATTGCCGATGAACCGACCACAGCCCTGGATGTAACCATCCAGGCCCAGATCCTGGACCTGCTGGCCGAGCGAATCCAAAAAAGCAACATGGCCTTGATGCTGATATCCCATAACCTGTATGTGGTGGCGGATGTCTGTGATCGAATCTGTGTGATGTACGCCGGCCGACAAGTCGAGATGGGGCCGACTCCAGAGATATTCAAGAAACCAGTGCATCCTTACACCATTGGACTGAAAGAATCGCAGCCCCAAATCGGCAAAAAGAGCGATTATCTGACACCGATTCCGGGAATGGTGCCCGACATGCTTCAGGTGCCGAGTGGATGTGCATTCCATCCCCGATGTAAGTTGGCCGAAAAAATTTGTCGGGAGGCGGTTCCCGTGTTAAGAGCGATCGAGGATGGTCATTCGATTGCCTGCCATCTCGTATAGCCGGACGTGATCATGACAGAAAAAGCAATCCAGTATTCACCGAACAGCCATCCGGCCATAGAAGCCAGGAATCTGTGTAAAAATTTCACAGTCTACGTCCAGGGCAGGAAAGCGACACTCAAGGCGGTGGACCGCGTCAATCTGAAAATTTTCCCTGGCAAGACACTCGGCCTGGTCGGGGAGAGCGGGTCGGGCAAATCGACCATCGCCTTTACCATGGTTCACTATTATCAGCCGACATCCGGGGAAATCATCCATTACGACAAGGGTACCCGCATCCATATCGAAGGCATGCTGGGGCGGGCCTTTCGCCAACGCATGCAGATGGTGTTTCAGGACCCATACAGTTCCCTGGATCCGCGCCAGACCTTGAAAACCATCATCGAGCACCCCCTGAAGCTGCATACGCATCTCAATCGCCGGCAGCGGCTGGACGCCATCATTGACATCCTGCATCAAGTCGGGCTGGATGCAGGACAATTATATCGCTACCCGCACGAGTTCAGCGGCGGACAGCGCCAGCGAATTGCGATCGCCCGCGCCCTTGCCGTTAATCCTCAGGTGATTATCTGTGATGAACCCGTGTCTGCCCTGGATGTTTCGGTTCAGGCCCAGATTCTGAATTTATTAAAAAAACTTCAGGAAGAACAGGGCCTGGCTTATCTGTTCGTATCCCATGATCTAAACGTCGTCCGCCATATTTCACACGAAGTTGCGGTAATCTACATGGGACGCGTGGTCGAACGGGCACCAACCGAAATGCTGTTCGAGGACCCCTCCCACCCGTATACGCGAGCCCTCATGGCTTCCATGCCTGGATTGGATCGCAAAGATGCCGGGGTCAATTTGATCGGCGAAATCAGTTCGCCAATCGATCCGCCGCCAGGCTGCAGGCTGGCTTCACGTTGCCCGGTGGCAATGGATCAATGCAAATCAATCGATCCGGAGCTGAAAGATATTGCTCCAGGACACGCCGTGGCCTGCGTGCACTATGGATGATCCCGGATATTTGATTTCATGGATATCCAGGATAAATAGTACTGGACGCCGTACGGAAAAAACATCGCTGCCCATCAGGCGGCACGGAGAAGCAGATGTTTCTGGATACTGACAATTTGTATTTCCCGGAACCGGGGGCTAAATGGGAAGCGGTGAATCCCAGGACTGTCGGATGGGACCCCAAAAAGCTAGAAGCACTGATACAATTCGCCGGGGAGCAGAATAGTTCCTCTTTCCTGCTGCTTTACCGGGGAAAAATCCTGGTGGAGAAAAACTGGGAGGTTTCGCCCGAAATGGGCGGAGCCAATGATAGCTTGCAGAAAATGTATCGGTATTTTCAGCGGGGAGTCAACGCGGATAATTGCCCCATCGAAGATGTGGCATCCGTTCAAAAAGGACTCGCAGCCATTTTGGCGTACATGGCCAGGGAGAAGGGCCTTCTTGATTTTGACGATCCTGTCGGCAAGCATCTAGGCGTGGGCTGGTCGTTGGCAGATGAAGCGGCCGAAGGCAAAATTACCCTCAGGCACATCCTGACCATGACCACCGGGCTGAACGAGCAGCTTGAATTCGAAACGGAACCGGGCAAAAAATGGTTTTACAACACACCCGCATATCAACACGTGATTCGCGTGGTCGCGGCAGCGGCAGCGATGGATTACCGGACGTTGACCCGGGAATGGCTAACCGGTCCGATCGGGATGAATGATACCACCTGGATCGAAAGAACCGGATTCCCCAAAATGAATAAAGTGACCATGCTGGGGCTGGCATCCACAGCCCGCGATCTGGGACGATTAGGGCTGTTGGTCCTGGCCGGCGGCAGATGGGGGATGGCTAACATTATCAATGATTGCCCTATATTTCTGCAGATGGTCAAGCCATCTCAGCATCTCAATCCGGCCTATGGCCATCTCTGGTATGTCAACGGGCAACGCCATTATATCCTGCCGCAGCAAACCAGCAAAACGGATGGGCCCCTGTGGCCCGCGGCACCGGATGATACGGTGGCAGCCTTGGGGCTATTTTCGCGGTGCCTGTTCGTCTGCCCTGCTCTCGGACTGGTGATGACGCGTCTGGGATATGTCCCCGGGATGGCGCTGCAGGGCGGTCCCGGTTTTGCCCGCAAACTATGGGAGCGCTTAATCGCCGCCGCTCCGAAACATTAATTGTTTGAACATCTTGGAGAAAGGAAGACAAATGGCAAATACCGGACCTTTAGCGGGAATACGGATTCTCGATTTCACCCATGTACTCTCCGGACCTTTTGGCAGCGCGTTGCTGGGGGACCTGGGAGCGGACATTATCAAAATTGAATCGCCGGTCGGGGACAGTACCCGCTGGGCGGTGCCGCCGATTCAAAATGGTGAGAGCTCCTATTTTTTCTGTGTCAACCGCAACAAACGAAGCATGATTCTGGATCTGAAAAAACCGGAATCAAAGGCCATCGTGAAGCGGATGGTCAAGGATTGCGACGTGGTGATGGAGAATTTCCGTCCCGGGGTCATGGATCGACTGGGGATGGGCCAGGATGCGCTGACGGCCATAAAACCGGACTTAATCTATGCCTCCATGACCGCTTTCGGTGAAAAGGGGCCGTACAAGGACCTGCCGGGGTACGAGTTGATCATTCAGGCCATGACTGGCCTGATCGATATCACTTCCCCCAAAAAGGGACCCAAGGCCAAGATTCAGATCCAGGTGGTGGACCTGTGCACCGGGATATTCCTGGCTTTCGTCACCCTGGCAGCGCTTTACCACAAGCTCAATACCGGCAAAGGACAACGTGTAGACACGTCCCTATTGGAGTCTACCCTGGCCATGACAGCCAATCTGTCGGCCATATACTTCATGTCCGGAAACGTCCCGACCGGAATGGCGTCCCGCAATCCGCAATCCGTCCCCTCGCAGGTTTACAGAACCAAAGATTCCTGTTTTGCCACCGTGGGCAAGTGGGAAAAGCTGGTGGCTGCGCTTGGTAAACCGGAATGGGCCACCGATCCGCAATTGGGCAACAATATGTACCGGGTTCAGCATTACGATGCGGTGAGCGATATGGTGGAGGAGGTCACCATGACCAAAACCACCGAGGAGTGGCTGGTCCTATTGAAAGAACACGACATGCCGGCCAGCCGCATCAATACGATGGAAGAAGGATTGGAAGATCCGGGGGTGGCCGCAACCGGCATGATCAAAACGGTTGAACACACCCGGGCCGGGCAAATTAAACTCTTGGACAAACCGTGGCACATGTCCGGTTCCCCCGGGGAACTCCGCTATCCGCCACCGGCCCATGGACAGCACTCCACCGAGATATTGAAGGAATTCGGGTACACTTCCGAGGAGATCCAGACCTTTAAAGAGGCTGAAGCCCTGTATGGTGAGTGAGAAAAACATGTTCGGTCCCAGCGCCATGCCCCAGAGCAGAGATAGCTTGGCGCGCTGACAAACGATTTTGATTGTCCACCCGGGACGAAGGTGTCCCACAGGTAACCACAAGGAGGATAAGATGAAAAAAGCTTTTCATGGTGTACAGCGATTATTCCTGGCAGCAGTGTTGTTGGTGCTCATTGTCGGCCCGTCATTTGGAGCGGATTTTAACTGGCGCAAGTACGAGGGGACCACGCTTCGAGCGCTTTTTGTGAAATCAGCATTTACGCCGATTGCCCAGAAACAACTTAAGGAATTCGAGGATCTAACCGGTATTACGGTCAAGGCCGAGTACTATTCGTCGGCACCCTTACGTCAGAAACTGGTCATGGAGCTCGGTGCAAAAAACAAAGACCTGGACGTTTTTGGGGGAATGATGAAAACAGCCTTTCAGTATGAAAAAGCGGGTTGGCTGGAACCCCTTGAAAAATATGTCAACAATCCCGAGCTGACGCATCCTGATTTCGATTTTGAGGATTTTGCTGCCCGTACCCATCCCATTATCAACAATCATTTGATCGGGATAACATCCAGCTGCAACCCGCAGCTGCTCATGTATCGCAAGGACCTGTTCGAAGAATACGGCATCAAGGTTCCCACCAATTGGGCTGAGCTGGAAGCGGCTGCCCAGGCGCTGAAAAAGCATCTTCCAGATGGGCAGTTCCCCTGGATTGTTCGTATGAACAAAGAAAACACGGCACCTTTCGCCACATTTCTATACACCAATGGTGCCAGCTGGTTGGATGAAAACGGCAAACCCGCTTTCAATACGCCGGCAGCCGTCGAAGCCATCGAGTTCTATGGCAAGATGGCCCGGGAATACGGGCCTCCGGGGGCGGCTACTATCGGCTGGAAAGAAGTGGTGGGAGCCATCGCGCAGGGCAAAGCCGCTATGACGGCGGAGATTTCGATTTTTGCCGGCCTGGTATTCGAAAACCCCAAACGATCCAAGGTGGCCGGAAAAATGGGCTATGTCATGATTCCTCCTGGAAAAACCGGTCAATTTCAAGCCATGCTGCCGCTCACCACGGGTCATATCAGCACTTTTTCGGAGAAAAAAGAAGCGGCCTGGTACCTGCTGCAATACACCTCCATGAAAGAACCGATGATGGATTATCAACTGGCCGGGCTGCCCATGACGCGCTTGTCCTGTTGGGAAGATCCAAGATGGAAAGCCAAGGATAAAATGCCGCAACTGTCAAAACTTCAGGTGGAAGCGATTGAAAACGGGCGCATTGGTTTTGAAATCCCGATTGCCAGGTTCACGGAAGCCAGGCCCATATTGTCGCGTCTCCTGTATGTTGGTTATGAGGGCGGTGAAGTGCAGCAAGCGGCTGATGATGCCGTTAAAGAGGTTGCACGGTTGGTTGATTAGGGGCACGGGATGAGAGCAATATCGCCGGTACAGCGCATACTGGATTATACGGACAGGCAGATTCGCTGGCTATTCTCTTTTCCGGCCATGCTGTTTATGATCGTATTGTTCGCCTATCCGCTATACGAGCTGGTGTCCACCAGTCTCACCAACGAAGTGTTGTCATCGGAGGGTGCAGGCGAATTCATCGGCCTGGCCAACTTTTCCAGGGCCTTTTTTGAAGATCAGCACTTCTGGCGCTCTGTCCGGATTACGCTCTATTTTGCCGCCGGCTCAACCCTGGGCCAGCTGACGCTGGGGATGGGATTGGCCCTGTTCCTGAACAGGCGGTTCAAGGGCGAGGCAACCTTTCGCATGCTCTTAATGTTTCCCATCATCGCCACACCGGTGGCCATGTCGCTGGTGTGGTCCATGCTGATGAACCCGATGATGGGCCATTTAAACTATTATCTGTCATTTTTCGGGTTTTCCGGATCATTGTGGGCGGCGGATACCAAAACCGTGTTGCCCTCCATCATCATGGTCGAAATCTGGCACTGGACGCCCATGACCATGCTGGTGTTTCTGGCTGGATTGAAGAGCCTGCCCAGGGAGCCTTTTGAAGCGGCGGTGGTGGACGGTGCCTCCAGGGTACAGATCTTTTTCAGGATCACCCTGCCGCTGCTCCAGCCATATGTTTTCCTGTTGTTGCTGATGCGGCTGGTTCACGGGCTCAAGGTGTTCGACAAGATTTTCGTATTGTCCGGCGGGGGCCCCAACAGGGCGTCTGAAACGCTGAATATCATGATCTACGACCAGGCTTTCGGGGCGACCAATTTCGGATATGCCTCTGCCCTGGGATCCTTTTTGATGCTGATCATTCTGCTCATTTCCATCGGCCTGTTCCGTTTTCGTCAGAGAAACTGGGGGTATTGACATGCGTGATCACCGAACCATACAGGTCATCAACCGAATCCTGTTTTACGTCATCCTGCTATTCATTGTCGGGGTGTTTTGCTTCCCTTTTCTGTGGGTGCTCTACACCTCTTTGCAGGATGCGGTGAACGCCGGCGCGGTTCCGCCGGATTTAACGGCACCACCAACCTTGGACAACTTCCGGCAGGTGTTTGCAGAAGGTCAGTTTTTCTCCTGCTTGTGGAATTCAACGGTGGTGGTGGCGTTGACCCTGATGGCCAATTTGATTGTCTCCCTGCCGGCGGCTTACGTGATCGCCCGCAAACGTCAGAACTGGATGATGTTCCTGATTCTGTTTCTGCAAATGGCGCCCTGGATCTGCCTGCTGCTGCCCTGGTACGTTATCTTCAAAAAACTGGGATTATACGACACCTATTTCGGGCTGGTCTTGTCCAACTTGACTTTTATGATTCCGTTCACGGTCTGGCTGATGCTGGGGTTTTTCGAGGATGTGCCCGTGGAGGTGGAGGAAGCCGCCTGGCTGGACGGGTGTTCTCACCTGGGAACCTTTGTCAGGATTGTGGCACCCCTGGTCAAGGGCGGTATTATCACGATTACCACCCTGGGGTTCATGTTTTGCTGGAATATCTTTCTATTCCCGTTGGTGCTGTCCGGGTATGATTCCAAAACACTGCCCGTGTTTGTCTATGGATTTATGGCGGACAATCAGCTGGATTTCGGTCCTCTGGCCGCTGCCGCGCTGCTGTCCATGGCCCCGGTAATCGTTTTTGTTTTGATCAATCAGAAGTACTTCCGCCAGGGCATTGCTTTCGGCGGCGGGAAATAGAGAGATGAAGGAATTATTGTGGCTCAGGTTAAAATAGATAAGGTATCCAAGAAATTTGGAAAATTCAAAGCGGTCAAAGAATTCTCCCTGGACATCCAGGATGGTGAGTTTATCGTGTTGGTGGGGCCGAGCGGATGCGGAAAAACCACCCTGCTGCGCATGGTGGCCGGCTTGGAAAAAGTGACCTCAGGAGAGATATTTATCGACCAAACAGACGTCACCCGCACGCCACCTAAAAAACGGGACATTGCCATGGTCTTCCAGAACTATGCGCTTTATCCGCACATGAACGTGTACAACAACCTGGCCTTTGCCCTGAAACTGCGCAAAATACCCAAAGCTCAGATCAAAGCGACCGTGGAAAAAACAGCTGATCTGTTGGGAATCGGCGATTTTCTAAACCGGCGGCCCAACCAGTTGTCCGGCGGACAGAAGCAGCGGGTTGCCCTGGGCAGGGCCATTGTCAGGCAGCCCAAGGTGTTTCTCTTTGACGAACCCCTGTCCAACCTCGATGCCAAACTGCGGGTTTCCATGCGGGCTGAAATTTTGGATATCCACCGGCGACTCAATAACACCTCGCTCTATGTGACCCACGACCAGCTGGAAGCAATGACCATGGGAACAAGAATTATCATTATGAAAGACGGCGTCATTCAACAGAACGGCCCGCCCAAAGAGATCTACAATAATCCTGCCAATAAATTTGTAGCAGGGTTCATCGGCTCGCCGGCCATGAATTTAATGCGGTTTGTTATTCAGGAAGATGCTGGAAAGCTGATGGCAGTCAAAAACGGCTTGGCACTGATGATCCCGGAAGAAAAAAATGAGCCGTTAAAATCGTATCTTAATCAGGCGGTCTTTCTGGGCTTGAGACCGGAGCATATCAGCGATTCGGTGGTTAACGGCAGTGAAGCCGCTAACGCTGCTTTTAAAGCGTTTGTGCGGCTGGTGGAGCCGCTGGGCTCCGAGCAACTGATCCACCTGGAAGCTGAAGACCAGCGTTTCATTGCCCGTATCGATCCGCGTTCATCCATCAGCTATGGCGACACCCTTGAATTTCACGCTGATATGAACTTCGCGGCTTTTTTCGATGCCGATACCGAAACAAGGATTGTTTAAATTTGAATTCCCCGCTGCGGCACGACTGGGGACTTCGAGCGAGCCTCGGTCAACAGGGAACGGAGATAGCGCAATGAGCCAAAAGATTCCTGATGTCATTATTGAGTCCAACGTTCCGGCCACCATGCGCGATGGCGCCGTGTTAAGAGCCGATATATACCGTCCGGCCGTTGCGGGCACGTTTCCGGTCCTATTGCTCAGAACGCCCTATGCCAAATCCAATATGAGCTTGGTTTTTCAGACGACCATGGATCCGATAAAAGCGGCTCAGGCCGGTTATATGGTTATTATTCAGGATGTTCGGTCCCGGTGGGAATCAGACGGGGACAAGTTTTTTCCGTATCGGGATGAGTTCGATGACGGATTCGATACAGTGGAATGGGCGGCTTCGTTGCCCAATTCCAATGGAAATGTGGGCATGTTCGGCTATTCTTATTATGCGACAACGCCGTGGTTTGCGGCTGTGACGCAGCCCCCGCACTTGAAGGCGATTTTCCCGTTTGCTGCCGCCATGGATTTTTACCAATATCGGGGAGGGGCGCTGGATCTTTCTATCATGATCGCCTGGACGCTGTTACTCCTCGGTCCGGATGGCATTACGAAGGCAAAAGCGGGTTCGCCCGAGCTGATTCCGGAACTGATGAGTCTGTTTGCCAACATCGATCGAATCGAGCAGGTTTTCAGGGCGTTGCCGTTTCAGGATATCGAGGCAATGAAACTGGGAGACACATTTGCCCCCTATTTTTATGAAACGCTGGCGCACCCCCTGTATGATGATTACCACAAGCAGCAGACAGTGATTGACAAGCATGATCGTGTCAGGGTACCGGCCCTGATTTTTACCGGATGGTATGATCTGCTGCTGCAGAATGATCTGCTGCACTTTACCCGCATGCGCAATGAGGCGGCAACACCGGAAGCAAGGGATAATACGCGCATCGTGATCGGCCCCTGGACGCACGTCGGCACAACCGGTGCGGTGGGAGAACTGAATTTCGGATTAGGCGCTTCTACCCTTTTGCTGGAATTGAAAACGAATCTGACAGAAGTTCACCTGGAGTGGTTTGATTATTGGCTTAAAGGGATCAGGAATAATATTAACGATGAACCACCGGTCAAGATATTTGTAATGGGCGACAATGCCTGGCGCGGAGAAAACGAATGGCCGCTGACTAGGACAAGATACACGCCGATGTACATACACAGCTCCGGCAAAGCCAATTCTCTTGTCGGAGATGGCCAACTCTCTTTCGAGCCGCCTCTCGACGAACCTGAGGATCATTTTGTTTTTGATCCGAATAATCCCGTACCCACTATGGGTGGGAATCACATCCTGCCGCTGTATTATCACCGCGGTCCGGTTGACCAGACGATTCTCGAGCAACGATTTGACGTGCTGGTATACAGCGGCGATATTCTTGAGCAGGACGTTGAAGTCACGGGTCCTTTGTCCGTCAAACTTTTTGCTGCCAGTAGTGCCCCGGATACTGATTTTACGGCGAAATTGGTCGATGTGCATCCGGACGGGAGGGCCTTCAATATCGCCGATGGCATCATCCGCGCCCGCTACCGTAAGGGTCGAGCCGCTGAACCGAGTTTAATTACCCCCAATTCGGTCGTTGCGTACGACATCGATCTTTTGGCCACCAGTATCGTATTTAAAAAAGGCCACCGCATCCGGATAGAGATATCCAGCAGTAATTTTCCTCGTTGGGATCGCAACCCGAACACCGGTGAACTGGCTCACGAAGCAGAAACATTAACCACCGCGTTTCAGACGGTCTACCATAACAGCCGGTATCAAACCCATATTCTGCTGCCCCTGATTCCTCGGTAAGCGATATTAAACCCGCCGACTGCGATGATTTGACAGGTTGTTTCGTGGCCGGGGAATCTTTTACCGTGAGTTGCGTTGATTTCAGAACCTGTCTTTTTTATCGTTAAAAGGGACCTCTTTCATGGTCGCGAAGTCAGCTTGAGAGAAAATTCGAACCGAAGACGACCAAGAAAAAGCTGTTAAATCTGCATGAGTTATAAAACACACCAGTAAGGAGAAGTCCATATGGCAAAATTGCCGCTTGAAGGGATAACGGTCATCGATTTCGCGACACTGATTGCAGCACCGGTTATTGCCACATTTTTAGGAGACTTTGGCGCCACAGTCATTAAAGTTGAGCAGCCTGATGTCGGGGAACCGATGAGGCACAAATTGGCTTTTCCTGACGGCCGCAGCCCCATCTGGCTGAATGAAGGGCGCAATAAAAAAACAATAACGTTGAATCTAAGAACTGAACAAGGGCAGGAGATCGCGCATAAACTTGCCGAAAAGGCAGATGTCGTGTTGTTGAACTTCCGCCCCGGCCAGGCTGAAAAGTGGAATATCGGACCGGAAGATTTGCATAAAAGCAATGAAAATTTAATTGTAGCCCTGGTTTCAGCCTACGGGCAGACCGGACCGTACAGCAAAAAGGGCGGCTTTGATCGTACTATAGGGGCTTTTTGTGGAACCACTTATGTGACCGGTTACCCGGATAATCCGCCGGTGCGCACCGGCTATGCCCAAATCGATTACATGACGGCCTATATGGGCGCGTTCGGTGTGATGACGGCGCTTTATAACCGGGAGGTCAACCAAACTGGCGGGGAAATCATCGATTTGAGTTTGGCCGAGGCGGGTTTTCGTTGCTCGGAAGCCGCTCTAATGGATTACAGTATGACCGGAAGCATTCGTGAACGAACCGGTAACCGCAATCCCCACTTTGTACCTGCTGAAGACTTTGAAACAAGGGACGGCAGAATTCTGGTTATCAATGCCGGCACCGAACGCCTCTGGAAAAAGCTGGCATGTGCCATGGGGCAGCCGGAACTGCTGGAAGATGAGCGATTCGACAACACCATCAACCGGATTGTCAATCAAAATGCCCTCTACGCTATCATTGCGAACTGGGTAAAGGAATTGACGGCAGAACAAGGGTTGAAAATCTGTGACGACGCCGGTGTACCGGCAGATATTATCCGCAATATTGCTGATCTGGCAGACGATCCTCACATGCGCAAACGCGAAGCGGTAATGGCCTTTAACGATCCTGAGAAAGGCGATATTCTAATACCCGGCGTTTTTCCGAAGATGTTGCGCTTCCCGGGAAAGGTAAAATTCCTGGGCGCAAGATTAGGAGAGCATAACCATGAAATTTATGGCGGCCTTATCGGTTTATCAAACGATGAAATCTCAAAACTTAAGGATAACGGAGTGATTTAGTACTAAAATTCATTTTTGTTGAAGAATTTAGAAAAAGGGGGCCAATGGGTGAATACTGACGTTTTACAATTTATAGAAAAGCTGTTCGCGACCAATTCTTTAAACCGGTTACCGGAGCAATATGGTGGGGGCCGAATTTTTGATAGGCCGATTATTGGTGTGGCGAAAGGTGACGATCCAATTTTTTTAAAATATAAGGAAGTAGTGGGACCCGGGCATTTGACGCCGGAAGAAATGTGGCTGCAAAGTGGACTTCCGGATGATCCGGACATTGCCGCACGATTACGAACGGTATCCATCATTTTTCCCTATGTCGAACGAATTCGTGAAGAAAGCAAGACTGCTCGAAAAATGCCGGCAGAAATTTACAGCGTGGGCCGCAATTTTGCCAACGCGTTTATGGATGAAGTGCTGGAAAGGACAGTATGCTATTTTCAGGAAAAAAGATTTCAGGCGACATCCGGCATGCGTAGCCCTGCCTTTCAAATCATTGTCAATGAAAATCCTCTCAACATTTATGCCACCTGGTCCGAACGCCATATAGCGTTTGCGGCTGGTCTGGGGACCTTCAGTCTGCATGAAGGATTCATTAGCGAAATCGGCTGCAACATCCGGATTACCTCCATCATCACGGATGCGCCGCTGGAAGTGACACCCAGAAAAAACGATGATCCTTATGCCAACTGTTTATACTACGCCAATGGCAAATGCAAAAAATGCGCGGAGAGATGCCCGGGCGATGCCATCTCAGAGGAAGGGCATGACAAATTGAAATGCTACCTGTATGGACAGATTGTCCAGGAAGAAATGACCGGCAGGCTTAAATATATATTAAAACGCCACCTGCGGTATATAAATGGCGAAGAGAAATGGTCATATCCGGTCGGCTGCGCCTTCTGCCAGTTTGATGTCCCTTGTATGATGACTAACCCGGTAAAGGAGAAGGCCAATCTGAGCCCATTTAAGGACTAAAATTTAACAATTTTTCATTCCAGTAATAGGTGCTGGATACCGGATCAAGTCCAGCATGACAGGGTAGGTATTTAATTGCCAGGTTAATAACATAATTCGATAGGAATCAAAGCACCGTTGAGAACTTACAATGTCGGTTACTTGTTTTGATAGTTGGCACACTTTTTAGCTGATTGAAGTTCATCATTTCCGCTGAGAAGTTTACCATCCTTTGAAAATTATTGCAGAAGTCTAAAGCTCAGTCATACCTCAGGCAATGTAGCCTACGAATCCATCGCAACATTCGTTGAAAAATTCCATAGCCTCATCAACGGTGTCAAACATGATCCAATCGTGTTTAATGACATTTTCACCCTGCATACGGATGCGTTCGATCGCCGTATTCCCGAAATATTCAAAATGGTCTTGGTAATCTGCGTATATTTCCTGTGTTCTCATTTTGGCGCCTCCTTATCTTTGTTTTGTAAACAGATTACCACACGGGTTTGACAGATACGGTCACACCGTTGTATGTTTTCCTGAGATTTCCTGCCCAACACCCATTAGAGAGAGGATTCCCATAAACAAGCTCGAAGTTATTAAGACCCTTTGTGCGCAAAATGGACTTTCCAAATTCGAAGCGACTAAAATTGTGCCCATTTTTTTTGAACAGATGTCAGCTGCATTGGAAAGATAGGAAATTAAACAGGATTAACAGTAAGGAAAGGATACGTTGTTCAGATCCAAGGCAACCATTCAGATCAAGGTTAAGCTCTACGGTGGGCTGGACGCCCTTGCCAAGATAGAAAATTATGATCCCGAAGCTGGGCTTAGGTTGGATGTCCCGGAAAATATCCGCTTGGAGAAGGTAATAAAAAAAATAGGTTTAGGTAAAACCGGTTCAATAAGATTGTTTGTTAATGGAAACGCGGCAAAGTTAAGAGATCAGCTCAACAATGGGGATGTCATTTTTTGCATGAGGCCCATGGCCGGGGGGTAGTGCATCGAATTCAAGGAATTCATAATTTGCAGAATCAAATTTAACGGGGGCTATATGGGCAATGGATTTATGGGAAAATATTTGGTTGTGAATCTGACAGACGGCTCAACGGAAACGGTTGAATTACCCGATAGCTTTTACAAAAAGTATCTCACCGGATACGGACTGGGCGCAGCCATCATCGCTGAGCGGCAAAAAACGGGTATAGACGCGCTGGCACCTGAAAGCCATTTGGGTCTCTGCTCGGGGTTGTTAACCGGCTGCGGACTGCCCTTTACCGGACGGTTCATGGCGGTTGGCAAATCGCCACTGACCGGTGGATGGGGCGATGCCAATGCCGGCGGCTTTTTGTCCAGGGAAATCAAACGTACCGGATATGACGCCGTTTTTTTCACGGGCAGGGCCTCGCAACCGACCTGGGTGCATATAACGGACAATAATGTGGACCTAAAAGACGCGTCGTTGCTCTGGGGGAAGAACATCAATGATACCGAGACGGCCATCAAAGAGGAACTAGGAACAAAAAATGTTCAAATCGCCTCTATCGGCATGGCCGGAGAAAAGCTTTCGTTGATATCCGGCATTGTGACGGATAAGGCGCGTGTCGCTGCCCGCTCGGGACTCGGAGCGGTCATGGGCAGCAAGAATTTAAAGGCGGTCTCTTTTAAAGGATCCACTCGGATATCCGTGGCCCGCCCAAGTGACGTGAAGGATTTGAATGCAACTTTTTTGAATGAATTTAAGAAAGATGCCAATCTCGGAGATAGACTGGCCGTCAGGTTTCTCAATTTTTTGAGCAAACTCGTTGCGAAGTCACCCCTGAATCCACCGGCGACAAACGGCAATTTGAAGCTTATCTTCGGCAAATGGGGAACACCGGGGCTGACGATGTTTTCAGGCATGACTGCCGACACGCCGGTTAAGAACTGGGGGGGGACACCGTCCACGGACTTTACCTTCGAGAGCATTGAAAAACTGGCGGGTGAGACGGTAATCAAGCGTCAGAAGAAGAGGTACGCCTGCCAGTCCTGCCCTCTTGCCTGCGGAGGCAAGGTCGATGTCCTGTCCGGGCCATATCAGGGATCTGAAGGCCACAAGCCCGAATACGAAACCATTGCTGCTTTCGGTGCCATGGTGCTCAATGAAGATCTTGATGCGATTATTGAAATCAACGAGATGTGCAACCGTGCAGGCATTGACACCATTTCCACGGGTGGAACCGTGGCATATGCCATCGAATGCTTTGAAAACGGCCTGATTGACGCTGAGACCACTGGTGGACTGGAACTGACCTGGGGCAATGTAAACGCTATCATCAAACTGGTTGACATGATCATAAAGCGGGAGGGGTTTGGAGACACGCTGGCCGACGGTGTCAGGGTGGCCGTAAAAAAAATCGGCGCGGAATCTGAAAGGTATGCCATGCATGCAGGCGGTCAAGAACTGCCCATGCATGATTCAAGAAACGATCCCGGCTGGGCATTGATGTATCAAATAGAGCCCACGCCTGGACGCCATACAATCGCCAGTTATGTCGATGCGGACCTGCGCAGCGGAAAGGAGCAGTTCCCCGAGGTCAAACGGATGGTTAAAGCGGCCAAAACCAAACAGCGTAAAAAAGTCAGCATCACCACGGCGACAAGCATTTACACCCAGATCATCAACGGTTGCGGTGTCTGCATCTTTGGACCTGACACCATTCATTATCCGATCGTTGACTTCTTAAACGCGGTCACCGGCTGGGATCTGACCGCTGATGACTACTTCAAAACAGGAAAGAGAATACTGAATTTGAGAAAAGCCTTTAACATCCGTGAAGGCGTGACCCAGGCTGATTCGAAATTGCCACCGAGAGCTGTCGGCACCCCCCCGCTAAACGATGGACCTTTGAAAAATATCTCTGTGGATGTTGACGCCCTGGAAAAAGATCTTCATGAACTCCTGGGATGGGATCAGCGTACCGGCGGCCCGACATCTGAAACGTTGAAAGAAATGGAACTGGATGATCTTTTTTAGACAAGACCGTAGAGAATGGTTAAATCGTTGCGGGCTGTTGCCTAAATCATCAATACTGAAGGTTCTGTAACAGAACGCATTAAATAATTGAAAACAATAAGTTAACATGATTTTGTGGGAGCTAACACACCGTCACACTTTTCAAATGCGGGGTACTTGGTAAAGAATTATCCTTTGCTTTGCCGGTGTTTTTATCTGCGAAATTTCAGTTGTCGACACGGCTTTAACATCCCGATAACGTGCCCCGAAATGTAATCTTTGGTTCGCACATTGATCTATTATATTCTTGACATGATTGGGGAATTTAGTTACGAACATATATGTCAGCCGACCGACATAATTAAATTATCGTTTTCCATCCAATATCTTGTGTGGAAGGGGATATCCCATTATGGGTAGAAAAACGGTTAGAGACGAAAGAAGGAAACAAATCCTGGACGCTGTTCACCAGTGCCTTCTTGAAAAACCGTTTCACAAAACCTCAATCAAAGATATTGCTCGAAAAGCCGGGTTGAACCATGGCGCTCTGCATTATTATTTTGAAAATAAGGAGCATATTCTTCTCGAATATATCGATTATTCTCAAAAGAAATTCGATATTTTTTATGATAAATTCCTAAAAGAAGAGAATGTAAGATCCGCTGCTGATCTTGATTCAATCAATGAGAAATGTCACTGGGCGCTGGATGAACTTACATTTCACAAAGAGTACGCAAGAATATTTATCGAAATCTGGGCGCATGCGCTCTACAATCCCAACGTGATGAAAAAGATCAAAGGTATGTATCGAGAAAGGAGAGATACCCTTTTTTCGGATATCAGCAACATCGTCGATTCAAAAAAAGAGGCCAGAAAGATAAGTTTGACTGTCATTGCCGTGTTTGAAGGGCTATCGCTGATGTCCAGCCTTTTCTCAAAAAAAGATCTTCAATACGATTTTGATTTCAATGATTTTTTAAAACTATTGAACACAAAATAGAAGAAAACTGTAGCGTCCATTTTAATAATATGTAAAGAAATCCGAAAAATCATGCGTAACAGCGAATAACACGATCAGGAGGATAGAAAAATGGGAGATAAGACCTTTACCGTTTATAAATATCGCTGGGTAGTGCTTTTTTTCTTTTCAATGATGCAGTGCATCATGCAGATGCTCTGGATCACCTTTGCCCCGATCACCAGCGAAGCAGCCGCGTTTTATCAGGTGTCTGCCTTGCAGATTGGTTTTCTGTCCATGGTCTTTATGATCGTTTACCTGTTTGTTTCCATCCCGGCCTCATGGGCTATTGATACATTTGGAATCCGCAAGGGAGTCGGATTTGGAGTCGTTCTGACGGGCATTTTTGCCATGACGCGTGGATTCGGCGGTGACAGCTTCACCTGGGTACTGGTTTCGATGATCGGGATCGCTGTCGCCCAACCGTTTGTGCTCAATTCCATGACAGCCATGGCTGCCCGCTGGTTTCCCCTGGAAGAGCGGGCAACGGCAGCAGGCATTGCCTCCCTGTTTCTTTTTGTCGGAATTATGGCCGGACTGGCTGTGACGCCCTCCTTGACGATCAAATACGGGATCCCGGGGATGCTGAAAATATACGGTGGCTTGGCACTCGTTTTTGCCGTGGCCTACCTGGTATTTGTCAAGGAGAAGCCGCCGACGCCGCCGGCCGAGGTCGACACCGAACGGACTCTGGTGTTTGACGGGCTGAAACATATTTTCAAACAAAAGGATATGATATTTCTGCTGATCATCTTCTTTTTCGGCCTTGGCATGTTCAACGCTGTCACCACCTGGATCGAGCAGATAATCGCCCCCCGTGGGTTTTCCATCGTACAGGCCGGAAACCTGGGCGGCATTATCATGATTGGCGGTATCCTCGGCTGTATTGTCGTGCCGCCAATATCTGACAAGATACGGAAACGCAAGATTTTCGTGATCCTGAGTGCGGTACTTTCACTGCCGACACTGATTGGAATGTCCTTCACAACCAGTTACGCGCTGCTGCTGGTTTCCGGCTTTTTCTTCGGCTTTTTCTTCCTCAGCGTCGGGCCGATTATTTATCAGTACAGCGCTGAAATCTGCTACCCGGCGCCGGAAGCCACGTCCCAGGGCTTGTTGGTACTGGCCGGTCAAATTTCCGGTATCATTTATATTTTCGGGATGGATGCATTCAGGTCGGCGGACGGATCCATGACGCCCTTTCTGCTGTTCATGATCGCGGTCATCCCCATCGAAATCTTTATAGCAGCGCGATTGAAAGAATCCACCATGGTTGAAGAGGGAGTTAAAAATGAATAGTTTACGTGTGAACATGACCCGACTGGAGGTCACAGCGGAAAAAATTCCGACTGGACAGGAATTGATCGGCGGCAGATGTCTGACCGCGAAAATTCTCAACCAGGAGGTTCCCCCGGGTGTTGATCCGTTGTCGGAAGGAGCAAAGCTGATCATCGCCACGGGCCCCCTGGCAGGCACAAACGCCTCGTCCCTGGGAAGACTGTCCATGGGTGCCAAAAGCCCTTTGACGCACGGTATTAAGGAGTCCAACGTCGGCGGTCCGGCCGGGCAGAAAATCGACCGCCTGGGCATCCGTGCAATCATCATCGAGGGCTGCCCGGCAGACGACAGCATGTATGTCCTGCACCTCAGCCCCGATAATTTTTCACTGGAGAAAGCGGATGATCTCAAGGGCCTTAAAAACACGGACACCGCTGAGCGGCTTCGGGATAAAACCAATGAGAACGTCACCGTGATATCCATCGGTCTGGGTGGTGAACGGCGCTGGAAATCAGCCGCCATCACCTGTACCGACAAGGATGGGCGATGTTCACGGCATGCCGCCCGGGGCGGCCTGGGGTCCGTGATGGGGGCCAAGGGGCTGAAGGCTATTGTGATCGATGACAAAGGGGCGCCGCGCGTCGCCTTAAAAGATAAAGACCACTTCCGCAAAACCCTGCAACAGTTTGCCGAGCTGGTGAAAACAGATCACCAGACCCAGGAGATGAGCACGATGGGCACTCCCGGTATCATCGATGCACTTCGCGACATCGGTTCCATGCCGGCGCTCAATTACGGCAGCGAGCCTCTGGAGGGGGTTGAAAACATCAACGGCGAAGCCTTGCTCAAGCTGGTGCAGGAACGCGGCGGTTCCATGGACCCCTGCATGCCGGGCTGCCTCATCGGCTGCTCGATGGTTTTCAACGATGCAGACGGCAACCATGTCACCTCCAGTTTTGAATATGAAACCATCGCCCTGATGGGTACCAATCTGGGTATTACCGACCCGGATGTCGTCGCAAGATTCGACCGAATTGTCGACGATATCGGCATCGACAGCATCGAACTGGGCAGCGCCCTGGGCGTGGCAGCTTCTGCCGGCCGGTTCAAAATGGGTGATGCCGATGGCGTTTACAAGCTGCTGGAGGAGGTTGAACAGGGCACGGAATTCGGTGCCGTGTTGGGAAACGGTGTTGTCGAGACGGCCACCTACCTGGGGGTAGACAGGATACCGGCCTTCAAGGGCCAGTCCATGCCTGCCCACGATGCCAGGGTTACCAAGACCACCGGCGTCACCTACTTCACCAGCCCGCAGGGGGCCGATCACACGGCCGGGCTTTCCTACGAAGATCCACAGGGGACGGAAGGACAGGTAGACCGCTCGCTCAAGACGCAGATTTTCTGTGCCATGGCAGATGCCCTTGGAATGTGCATCCTGGCTGCGCCCAGCGATCCGACCCGTGTCCTGATTTACCTGCGGGGCCTGATCAAAGGCCGCTACGGTATTAATATCAGTGCGAACCAGCTGTTCGAAATCGGAAAGGAGACCCTGCGCCAGGAACTGAAATTCAACCGGGGAACGGATATCGAGACGGCCCATTCCGATCCGACCTTTGTTCGCGAGGAAAAAGTGGCGCCCCTGTCGGCCGTATTCGATATTGACCGGGATGAAGTCGATTCAATCTGGGACCGGTTGGAATCGGCCCGTCTGGTGGATTCCTTTGTGGAGTATCCCTATGTAAAGCGCTACGGCAATATTAAAGCCATGCCGGACCAGGGGATGGATCAGGACCTTATCTTCAGCCAGCTGAAGGAAATGGCGCAGGAGGAAGACGCCAAGTGGAAGAACGGGAAATGCTCCGGTACCATGTATGGCGGCGATCCCAAGATTTTCGAGATGATCGGCCGGGCCTTTGAATTGTATACCCATGTCAATGTTCTGCAGCGGGACCTGTGCCCCAGCCAGACCAAATTCGAGTCAGAGATCATTGCCATGACCCTTGATTTCCTCAATGCACAGGCCGTCAAAGATCATCATCCCCATGACAGGCCCTGCGGTGTTATCGGCACCGGTGGTACGGACAGCATCATCAGCGCCGTACTGGCCCACCGCAACAAATTTCGTGATGAGCGGGGCATTACCAGGCCGGAGATGATCATGGCCCATACGGCCCATACCGCGTTTCGCAAAGGAGCGCATTATTTCGGCGTCAAATTGATCGAGGCACCGGTGGACCCGCAGACCACCCTGGTGGATATGGATTTTGTGAAGGATCATGTCAATGACAACACCATCTTGCTGGTGGGATCGGCCGGAAATTATCCCTATGGCACCATCGATCCCATTGATGAGCTTTCAGACCTGGCGCTGAAGCACGACATCGGGCTTCACGTTGACGGCTGCCTGGGTGGATTCATCCTGCCATGGGGGGAACAGCTGGGATATGACATCCCGGCTTTCGATTTCCGCATTCCCGGTGTTACCTCCATTTCCGCAGACACCCATAAATATGCCTACGGCCCCAAGGGGACATCTGTCGTGGTATACCGCGACAAGAATATCCGCAAATACCAGTACACCACCAATCCGGAATGGGTCGGTGGGACATATGTTTCTCCCGGTATCGGTGGCAGCCGCTCAGGCGGAATCATGGCAGCTACCTGGGCGGTCATGGTCACACTGGGTAAACAGGGATATCTTAAGCGGGCGCGCAGGATTTTCGAGACAGCCTTTAGCATGCAGAAATCCGTGACCCGGCATCCGGAGTTGCGATTGATGGGCAGCCCGACATTCTGCTTCTCTTTCACATCGGACGTTTTTGACATCTACCACCTCAACGATTTCATGAAGGATCGCGGCTGGCGGTTCAACGGTCAGCAATACCCCAGCGCCATCCATATGTGCGTCACCGGCCCCCAGACGCAGCCGGGTCTTGCCGAGGAGTTCGATAAGGACCTTGAAGAGGCGGTGGCCTATGCTAAAAAACCGGCCCGCAGCATCGCCAAGAGTGGCGCTCTGTACGGTGGACAGGGATCCAAAGCCATGATCGAGCACAATGACATGGAGATGATCAGGGATATCATGATTGAATACCAGGACGATTGCTTGGAACAACCGGATGATTAGCCTGGCAGATTCAAAAAGAAAACATGGGCGAATTGCATTTACAAAAATATGTGCTGTCTTGGGACCTGGGCAGCAGCGGTCTTAAAACCGCTATTATTTCAGACAGTGGTGACGTCGCAGCC
>JAJDNW010000019.1 GCA_022340465.1 Deltaproteobacteria bacterium
TGAGCCTTGCTCCGGAAACCTATTACAACGGTTCCGACAAGGCCGGAGGCTTTTCAAGCGGTGGCGCCGATTTTAATAACATGTTCGACGACACCTATGGCGCCTATTGGGAAGGCTTTGCCTACTCCAATACGACGGATACAACCACAAGCGGCTATACGAACGAGAGCAGTGCCATCGCGGGATCCGGCGAGGGCAGCTCCACTATTTACGGCGTCGCCTATCAGGGGTACCAGCAAACCGTGCCCACAATCACCTTCGATGATGAGGTGTCGGTGGCAAGTTGTTACATCACCAACACGACCTACGCATACCTCGCCATTCGTGACGGATACTTCGCCGCCAAAAAGTTTGGCGGCGACACCGGCGATGACCCTGACTATTTTCTGCTGACGATCACGGGAAAGGATATGGGCGGCAACACCACGGGGACGGTGGCGTTCTATCTGGCTGATTACCGTTTTGCCGACAATGCGGAAGATTACATCGTCGACGACTGGACCCTTGTCGACCTGAAAAGCCTCGGGGATGTTAAAAGCATTGAATTTTCACTGTCGTCATCCGACAATGATCTTGTCTTTGGAATGAACACGCCGGCATATTTTGCCATCGACAGTATTCAATATGGTCAAGCTGCAAGCGGCAATGAGGGCGTTGAGGAAAATGGCCCCCACGATGGCGATGATGGCGGGCAGATCGGCTGCTTCATCGATGCACTGGACAGAGCGCTCTATTAGCAGCCTGAAGCGGTTCATATGATGACACCCAAAGCCGACATACGTGGTATAGTCCTGCAATTCCTTTTGACGGTTTTCATGTTGACGCTCATGGGCGTGATCCCGGTCTATGCCGCGGGGGGGGCGAGCGGTACGGGTGTGGAAGAGGACGCTGATACCCAGCCCAAAATGGAGCTGGACGAGATCGTCGTCACCGCCAGCAAAGTGGCGGCGCCTGTCGAAAAGATACCCCGCAACGTCACGGTGATAACGGCCGAGGACATCGAGGAGGCGCCCAGCGACAACCTCATCGACCTCCTGGACCGGGAGGTCGGGATCAACGCGCGCAGCCTTCAGGGCACCGACAGGCAGGCCGTCGTGGATATGCGGGGGATGGGCGCCACGGCTGTCAGCAACGTAGTGATCATGGTGGACGGCGTCAAGTTGAACTCCCCGGATCTTTCCGGAGCGGACCTGGCCTCCATTTCGCTCGACCGGATCGAACGCATCGAAGTGGTCAGGGGAAGCGGCGGTGTGCTCTATGGCGACGGTGCCGTGGGCGGTGTCGTCAACATCGTAACCAAAAAGGGCATGCTGGGGACGGATGTCAAAGCCTCGGCCAGCTACGGCAGCTACGCGACCCTGGACACCTGGGCCTCGGTCAGGGGCGGGCACCGGGATTTGAGCTACAGCCTCTACGGCGCCTACTACGATTCGGAAGGCTACCGGGACAACGGCGGCCTGCAAAAGGGGGATGCCGCCGGCTCGTTGGGCTACAGTTTCGGAGACTATCTGACGGTTTCCCTGTCCGGTTCGCACCACCAGGATGAATACGGGCTCCCGGGCCCTGTGAGCATCGACGACGTCGATTCGAAATCGGACCGGATCGGGACGGCCTACCCGGATGACAGCGGTGAAACCCAAGACAACCGGCTGTCCGGCACCATCGAATTCGAAAATGAAAGTTTCGGCTACCTGAAAATCGTCAGGAGCTACCGGGACAGGAATAACGATTTCACCATCGGATACAGCCCGCTTATCGACAGGGAGGATCAGGTCTCTGAAATCGATGAGTTCGACAAAACATGGCTACTTACCTATAACAAAGGCTACCGACTGTTTTCGAGGCAGCACAGCCTTCTTCTGGGGCTCGATCACTACTTTGTCGACTATGTACGCGAAGAAGCACCCGACGGGCCGCGGAAGAACAGCCGCACCGAAAGCCTGGGATTTTTCATCAACAACCGGTGGTCTCTGACGAAGGCGCTGCTTTTCAACCTGGGATACCGGGGGAACCGTTATGAGGGCCGCTATCGCACGGACCGGCTTGTGTCCTATCCTGAAGGCAAGATCTGGGTAAACGGTGAAGAGGAGACCGCCGATTGGTACAACGATGCCTGGGATATCGGGTTGACCTACATCTACTCCAAAGAGATCAATCTGTTTGCCAGTTGTGCCACGAGTTTTCGCATACCGAACGTGGATGAACTCGCCGAGTCCGACGGCGACCTGCGCCCCCAGGAGGGATTGCACCTGGACCTGGGGGGGAGGTTCCGCTTCAGGGACAAGCTCGAATTGAGTGCCACTTTCTTCAACCTGGTTATCGAGGATGAGATCTACTACAGCGAGGTCAACCGCAATTACGACGACCGGACCATTCGCCGGGGCGTCGAGATGGACATAAGGTACCAGATGAGCCGGTCCCTCTCCCTCTGGGGAAACTATACCTACACCAATGCCCGCTTCGAGGAGGAGAATACCGCCGTACCGCTGGTGCCGAAGAACATGGCAGCGGCAGGCGTGGAGTGGCGTGCCGTCGACCCGTTGACACTGTCGGTAACGGGAACTTTCGTCGGATACCGCTATGACGGCAACGATATCGACAACTCGACCTACGAGAGACTCGATCCCTACCTGGTGATCGACACGCGGGCAACGTATCTTTTTGGCAATTTCAAACTGTTTGCCGGTATCAACAACCTGTTCGACGAGATGTACACCACCGTGGCTTACAGCGAGGCGTATTACCCCATGCCCGGGAGAAATGCGTATGCCGGCCTGTCGTGGAGCCTGTGAGGCGAACAATGCCTGAACCCCAACGTAAAGATCGATGGAAATACAGATGGCTTTTTGCTGCGGCCATCGCATGGCAGGTTGCCGCCGCGGCCGCTGTCAGCGCAGGCCCTTACCGCCCGGCGGCGGGTGTTGAAGGGTCCCATGCCATTTACATGGAAGCGGAGGCCTTCGTACAGTGGGCGGGAGGCTACGTGGATTACGAAATCGGGGAAAATGTCGACAGTACGTGGCAGACGCCGGACAAGGCCCTGGGAAAGGCGGTGGGAACGTCCTTCGACGTGGTGTCGCTGGGAGCGGGGGGGCGAATTACGCTGACCTTTGACCCGCCCATCAGTGACGGAGAGGGGTGGGACTTTGCCGTTTTCGAAAACGGATTCGAAGATTCATTCCTGGAACTGGCCTATGTGGAAGTGTCTTCCGACGGGATTACCTTCGTGCGTTTCGAAAATGCCTCCCTGACATCTGATCCGGTCCCCAGCTTCGGCAGCCTGGACCCGACCAATATCGACGGCCTGGCCGGGAAGTACCGGCAGGCCTATGGGACGCCCTTCGACCTGCAGCAACTGGCAGACCTGCCGGAAGTACGCCAGGGGGATGTCGACCTGACGGCGATTACCCATGTCAGAATCATCGATATCGTGGGCGACGGCACCTGCCTGGACACGTCGGGCCGTGTGATATACGACCTTTATCCCACCTACCGCAGCGCCGGATTCGACCTGGATGCCGTGGGTGTGTCCAACGGCGCCCCTTACCCCGAAGGCGAGTGGGATTCGCCCGAGGCCCCGCAGGAAGCGGGTGAGGCCGGGTTCGGCGACGCGCAGGGCTGTTTCATCCAATCTATCCGAAGGTAAGCCATACCCCTGACC